>NZ_JBFTQB010000051.1:0-13671 GCF_056398785.1 Paenibacillus sp. 01T422
CATCGTTACCGCACCCTCCGCGCGCTTCTCTTAAAGTGCAACGATGTTTTTCATCGTTGCACGAGCATCCCCCCGCGTATCCGTGCTGCTTACGCCATGTAACGATGTTTTACATCGTTACCGCACCCTCCGCGCGCTTCTCTTAAAGTGCAACGATGTTTTTCATCGTTGCACGAGCATCCCCCCGCGTATCCGTGCTGCTTACGCCATGTAACGATGTTTTTCATCGTTACRCACCCTCCGCGCGCTTCTCTTAAAGTGCAACGATGTTTTTCATCGTTGCACGAGCATCCCCCCGCGTATCCGTGCTGCTTACGCCATGTAACGATGTTTTTCATCGTTACCGCACCCTCCGCGCGCTTCTCTTAACGTGCAACGATGTTTTTCATCGTTACAGAAACTCCAACCCTATTGGCAGGGAGACTAATACCTCCATCTTACGAAGGAACGGTCTTTTTCTTATTTACAAATAAAAAAAGAGGTGTCCCACCATTTTCATGGCTCTTGGGACATCCTCTATAATAAGTCACAACTTCTATGCAATTACGAAAAAACCTCATCAGTCGCTGTCTTCCTCGAGGCCAAATGACGCTCTAGCTGCAGCACTTCAATGCCGGCAAGCAACACAATACCGATGCCATGCGTATCATTAATCAGCCAGGAAAGGTCGTCTTTATAGTAGCCAACGCTATACGAGTATCCAGAACCGCGACACACACCATACACGTTGCCGAATTTATCGATGGAGATGCGGGCCATCCCATTCCAGCCCTTGTGAATCGCCGCGATATACGTCTCTGATTCTGTTAGCCAGCCATATCTTACGCCGCGAGCAAAAGCATACAGGAACATCGAGGTGCACGAAGTTTCCTCATACGATGCAGGCTCTGTTAGCACTTGGTGCCAGAGGCCATTCTCCCCTTGCAGGCGCAAGTAGCCTTCGCTCAGTTCATTGAAGAATTGCAGCAGCTCGTTGCGCTGTGCATGGTCGTCAGGCAACACAGCCAGTAATTCGGACAAGGAGAAAATCACCCAGCCATTGCCGCGGCCCCAAGCAATTTTCGTGGGCTTGTCGATCCCGAAGTCATAGACGTGAGACATAATTTGCAGCTCAGGGATGTACAATTTTTGCTTGAATTGGATGAATTGATTGGCTGCATCTTCCAGGTAACGGATTTCACCAGTTCGCTGGTAGCAGCGACACATGTACGGCACGCTCATATACAAATCGTCGCACCACAACGTTGCGTTCGGGAAATCGACATGCTTCGGCTTGCGGTACAGCGATCCATCAGGCAGTCKATCCTGCTTGTTGCTAATATAATCCGCGATCACATCCGCAATCCGCTCCGCGCCTTGAAGTGGCTGGTTTTGCAGCGCAAGCAGCATGGTGGCTCCGAAAGAGCCGCAATCATCCAAGCTATCCAGTGTAGCCAATGTGTTCAGCACACCGGAGGCGCCGTATTGAGCTTTATCCCAGCCCGCATAGGTGTAGAGCCGCGTGCACGTTTCAATGTGTTTGTACACATATTGCAGCAAATCGTCACGGCCGAGCAGCTTACCGGTCTGAAGCATCCCATATAACGTCACGCCAAGCGGATAATTCCACTTGCCGAACAACGCATTCTCCGTGAACGGTCGTACCCACGTGTTCGGCTGATCCAGCCGCCAGAACGTTCCGCCCTCTTGCGTCTCCACCAATGCAAACAGCGAGGTTTCAACATCAGGCATCACATCCTTGGCACCGAACGGCCCCACATACAGCCATTCGTCCTTCGCCCCATGTATTGGATAAGGCTCTATTTGCTCAATGTCTGCCGCAAGGGGCTCCAGACGAAAGCCTGCGCTCCCGTTCGCGCCAAAGCATTGAATGACGAGGTTATGCTCACCGTATGCTAACTGCAGCGCGACATGGAAAGCGCCTGCTTGATCCATGCTAGCTTGCAGTTCTCCATCTACATATATCGCAACGCGCCCTTCCGCATGACCGCTTAATTCAACATGCCGCAGCTCAGCCGAAAATGAACGAAGTTTCGTCCACGCGAGGACATACCTGTCGCTTAGTTCGCCGAAGATGCGGGCTACCGGGTTCATCGCCTGCTCGGCATCACTCCACTCCAGCTTCGGATACCAAGCGATGTCGTGATCGGCTTCCGTGCTTCCCTCGCCTGGAAGCTCACTCCAAACATGATCCTGCGGCGCAGTGTAGATCCATCCTTCATGGCCGAATCGCTCGGGTGAAGGTGCTAGGAAATGAATCGGGTTGCTCTTATAAGAACCTGGTCCAAGAGAACCTCCGCAGCCCGCTTCCGTCTTGGTAAACTGGAACACCAAGTGATTCCAGCCTTTCTTCATCTGAATCGTAACGACGGTTCTTCGTTGTGGATTCAGTTCATCCGCGATATTCGCTTTATAAATGGGTTGCCCATTCGCATACAAAATGAGCGGGCCATAACAATGCAAAATAAAATTGAGCGGCGTTTCCACGTCACTCCAATATTGTGACCATGCGTAGACGATCTGCCCGTTCTGAATCTCCGGGAACCGATTTACAAATTGAAAGTCATAACTATAATCGTGTTTCTTCAATATGCCATTGGCACAAAAAGCTCGGTACGCCATCGGATGAGGTGGGTTATTGCCTATATATCTGTCGGCTACGGTAGCTAATATTTCGCTTACGCGGTCTCCACATTTCGTAAAAATGCTTTCATTGATGTCGATGTAACGCTCAGCCATGGTCTCTTCCTCTCCAATCCCAATGAAAAAGGGGCAGAGTCGCCCCGCCCCTTGCTAGATTCAACATATTTCCCATGAAACTTATTTTGCGGCTGCGCCACCGCTGCGTTTCTGGTACGCTTCCGTCATTTCTTGGCTCATTTTCGCCAAATCTGCATMTGTTTTGGCTTTGGCAACAAAATCGTCCCATGCGGTAATCGGCTCACGACCCAGGATGATTTTTGTTTTCAAATCCTGTACTTTTTTCTCAAACTCAGGCAGCAGCTTTTGCGCTGTTGGCGAGTACAGACCGATACTGATATCGGCTACGCTTGTTTTGGCACGATCATCTTGGATCTTCATGAACAGATCGTTCGCTTCTTTCGGGAAGTATACCTTCGTAGAGCTCGCATATGGATCAGCTACATAGACAATTTGGTTAAAGTCAGGGCCATTATCTTTGGCCAGCTGCTCGGTGTTAATCACTTTTTGGCCATCTTTGACCGTGTGATCCACACCTTCAATGCCGTATTGCTGAATGGCGAATACATCGTCATTCATCCACGTATCTACCATTTTCAGGATACGTTTCATTTTCGCTTCAGGCACGGATTTCGGGATAGAAATCATACCGGAGAAGCCAGGACCCTTCGGGTTGTATCCATTCATATTGGTCAACGGATAGAAATCAGTTGGCTTCATGTTCGGATCGATTTTTTTCAACAATTCGTAGTGATCGTTCATCGTGCCTGCTTTATCCATAATAATGCCTGCTTTGTTGCCGTTGAAGAGATCCGCTGCCTGTGATAGCTTGTAGGATGCGAAATCTTCCGGTAACAGCTTATCTTTGTAYATTTTTGTCAAGTACTCAACGGAACTGCGAGTTTCAGGCAGCAGCGCGGTATTCACGATTTTGCCGTCAACCAGCTTCCACTTGTCGTTTTTCACGTTCGCGCCAGTGAAGCTGTTCTCAATCATCGCGAGCGTTCCCATATCTGCCGGAGGCGTCATGAAGGAAGCAAGTGCTGTTGTATCGTTCTTGCCGTTTTTATCCGGATCTTTCTCCGTAAAGGCTTTCATAACCGTGTACAGCTCGTCGGTTGTTGTTGGCACCTGCAACCCGAGGTTGTCGAGCCAATCCTTGCGAATGATGAAGAAGGAATCGGCTTCAGCTGGGCGAGGACGCGGAATACCGTAGTTTTTGCCATCCTGCATTTTCGTTAGATCCCAAGCCGTTTTGGAAACTTTGGAATTCAAGTTCGGGTAATCTTTGATGTAAGGGGTCAAATCCCAGAAAGCGCCTTGCGTGACCGAATTACGGAAAACCGATGTGAATGGATCGTTAATCGTAATCAAATCAGGAATATCACCGGATGCCAATGTCACATTCAACTTATCCGTATAGTTGTTACCGGACACCCATTGAATTTTCATTTTAGAGTTTGTTGCTTTTTCAATCGCCTGTTTGATTTTGTTATCATCTGCTGCCGGAGACGGCGTAAGCAGAATCGTCATGATGTTAACTTCAAGAGGTGCTTCAGTTCCGCCTGCGGCACTACTTCCTTTATCCGTTTTGTTACCGCATGCAGCCACGACACTGGATAGTGCCAGCATCATTATCATCGAGCCCAAGACAACTTTCTTGCTTTTTCTTACTTTCATTTTGTGATCCTCCCTTGTTATGAACTTCTGTGTATCGAACGCCTTAACAGAGCACAAGGTAGACAATAGTACATTCCACTTTGATCGACAATCGGACTTTTTTGTACCGTCATTTCCGCACGTCTAGGACTATCTTGCAGCTTGCACATCGATGCACCAAGGCCCGAAACCCCTTATTCCTTGCGGTTTATCTCGCGGAATTGACTTGGTGTAATCCCTTCGTACTTTTTGAAAAGCCGATTGAAATAACTATGTTGATAGCCGATGGCATCCGCGACTTCGTTAATCTTCATGTCCGTTTCGACGAGCAAAGACTTGGCGTTGCTAATCCGAATATTCGTCAGGAAATCGATAAAATTAATGCCTGTTATCTGTTTAAAAGCCCTGCTTAACGTATAGGGACTTGTGCCGAATAAATCCGCGCACGATTCGAGCGATAATGGCGTCATGTATTGCTCACGCAAATGAACGATCACTTGCTCAATGATCTGCTTGAAGTGGTAATCCTGCCGCGAGATCATCTCCTGAACGAAGACCGCAATCACTTTGTGCTGAAACCACTTGAGCATTTGCTCAGGCTCTTTAATTTGCGCAAGCTGCTCGAACAAGTTCACGCTGCCGAACAACTGCACTGGATTCATCCCAGATTGCAGGGATGCATATCGAATGCTGCCTAAGAGCTGCAGCATGCCTTGCTGAAGCATAAATTCTGTCGAGCCGTTCGCCGCCAATTCCTTCATAAATTGACCGATCAAATCAACAGCGTCTGACTCCTGGCCGTTGCGAATAGCATTAATCACTTCTTTATCCAAAGTGAACGGGTAGCCGGTTTCCTTAAAGACATTTAGCTTGGAAAGCAGCTCCGTCTTAATAATCTGATTCTCGTCGAGCAGATCTCGATATACCAACGCTTGCTTCACTTCCTCGAACAAATGTGGAATTTGTTTCACGTTGTGAACCCATTTGCTGACCGATATCGTAACCTGCATTTTCAGAATTCGGTTGATCGCTAGAATGATTTCCTGACACACCTGCTCCAAGTCATCCTCTAACCAGGTTAGCGGGTGAGATACGGGAAAGGATAGCAGGACCCCTATCGAAAAGTTGTGGAAATTGATGATTTCCGCTTGCTCATATTGGCTTTTGAACAACTCATCGATAATGTTGGAGGCAGCGTACGTCACGAGGCTTTCATCCCCCTGAGAGAACCTTCCCTCGAGGTTGGCGAAACCCGTCAATTGAATCACAAGCGCAACAAATTGACGTTCCTCCGTTTCCCAGCCATATCGCTTCATCCGCTCCTTCATGTCACTCTCTTGCAGAGAAATCAAGTAGCCCTGCGCCAGCTGCAGGAAAAATCCCTCTCGCAGAAGCGGCATTTGCTCTTTCAGTTTGTGCCGCATCGTCTCGGTTTCTTTGGACATATGCTGCCAATGCTTCTCGATCATGGCAAATTCGTCCTTCACCTCATCATTTTTTTCACCGGACAGCAGGGTCAGCAGACGCTGTACAGGATGATAGATTCGGCGGGACACGAACCAAGAGAGCAGTAGTGCAATGAGCAAGCTAGAGAAACTAATAACCAATATCCACTTGGAAATGGAGACGACCGGAGCTGTAATTGACGATAACGGCGCTGCGGAGATATACACCCACTTTTGGCCCATCCGGTTAAAATGACCATACGAGACAGAGTACGAAACCTTCTGATACTCAAATAACAACGATTCAGGCTTCGTATCGTTCACCGCTGCTTCTCCTAAATCCGCTTGATGTTTCATGTAGGCCTGTTTGAGCTCTTGATCGAGTTCCGCTCCATCCGCCCCGCTGCTGCTCGATAAATTCCAGCTCGCCTCTTCATTGAATAGCATCGTAACACCCTCATCATAAGGAGTTAGCGTTTTGAGCACCTTTAATAAGTTTTCTTGATTGAGTGTGGCAACAAGAGCACCGAAGGGCTCGGTGCTGTCGCCGGGAATTTTATTAACAATCGTAAGTGCCTGTTTGCTCGTTCCTTGAAGCTTCGGAAATGTCCAGAACATCGACTTATCATGCTTAAGCAAGTTCTCGTAACTCTCGACATCGGTTGGATCACTAAGAAATTTGTACCGTTCCGTTGTAAAGACGAGCGGACGCGGCTTGTCGAGAAACAGCTCTACATGCTGCAGAAAAGGATGCGAACTTTCAAGTGACAACAGAGTCCGGTACATATCCTGAACCGTCTCGTAATTATAAGCAAAGTTAATCGTCTTCAGCTTATCGTCAAACTTGGAGTCGAACGCCCAATGCGATACGGTCATTTCGAGAAAGGCAAGCTGGTCGTCGATATTCGCCGCCCGGTTCGTAATCTGATTCTGATGAAGTCCCTGGAGCTCTTCCTCCACGTTGTTCGTAGCGATCCAATAAATACTAAGTCCGGTGATGAGCCCTGGAATACTTGCCATAATGAGGATCATCGCAAGACTCTTCCAGAAAAACCGATTGTTATATTTATATTTTTGAAAATAGCCGAGTAACGTAGCCCCAATTCCAGTCAAGATGCTCACCTTCCAATAACCAATTTTCTACACGATTCGACATCTAGAGCTGGAATCCCTTCCCTTCAAGCCGTTACCCCTTAACCGAGCCTACCATGGCACCTTTGGCAAAATGCTTTTGCAAGAAAGGATATACCAACAAAATCGGAACCGTTGCTACAATCACTGCAGCCATTTTTAATGTTTCGGATGGCGGCGGAACGGTAGAAACATCCATCCGCAGATCCGTGTTATTCGCATTCAGCAAAATGTTTTGCAGCATAACTTGAAGCGGCCATTTGCTTGCATCGTTAATATAAATCAGAGCAGTAAAGAACTGGTTCCAGTAAGCGACCGCATAAAACAATCCGAATGCAGCTAGCGAAGGAAGCGACAACGGCAAAATAATTCGGAAAAAAGTCGACAAGTCGTTGCATCCGTCCATCGAGGCTGATTCCTCCAGCTCGGCAGGAATGCTATCGAAAAAGCCTTTCATCAAGATAACGTTCCAACCGCTCGCAAGTGCCGGTAAAATGAGCGACCACAGGCTATCAATGAGGTGCAATTCACGTACCAGCATATAGTTCGGGATCATACCTGGATTGAACAATATGGTGACTAGAATGGCAATCAGGGCAAATCGTCTGCCGCGAAGCCTTTTTCTGGATAAGGTATACGCCAGTGAAGCGGTGACCACCAGGCTGAGTGCCGTACCGACAAGGGTCACATAGGCGCTTACACCGATCGATTTCGGAAAAGCGCCCGTCGCCATCAGAAATTTATAGGATTCAAGCGACCATGTCTTTGGAAAAAGCACGAAGCTTTCCTTCAAATATTCCGTGGGATCGGTAAACGAAACGACAAACACATAATACAGTGGGAAAAAGGTGATGATACCAACCAGACCCAGCATGATGATGTTACCTATGTTAAACAATCGGTCTCCCAGTCCTACTTTCATATAATTCCCTCCTAAGGACATGGCTATAGCCATGTCTCTCCATAAATATGGACGTTAATAAACCCCTTCTTCGCCCATTTTTTTCGAAATCCAGTTTGCCACGATAACCAGCACTAACCCTACAAGCGATTTGAACAAACCAGCGGCAGTACTGTAGCTGAACTCGCCTTGTTGAATACCAACCCGGTATACATAGGTATCGAATACTTCAGCCACCTGAGAAACAGCGCCATTGTACATCAGGAATACCTGCTCAAAACCAACATCGAGCATATGGCCGAGGCGTAAAATGAGCAGTGTGATAATCACGTTGCGGATCGCCGGGAGTGTAATATGCCACATTTGGCGAAGTCGCCCCGCCCCATCAATTTTAGCGGCTTCATAAACCCCTGGATCAATGCTTGCCATGGCTGCCAGAAACAGAATAGTTCCCCAGCCGCATTCTTTCCAGATCGATTGCATCGTAAGCATGCCCCAGAACGTATCTGGATTCGTTAGAAAATCAATCCTGGTTAAGCCCAGCCCTTCCAGCATTTTGTTAACCAAGCCTTCACCTTTGGCAAACATGAGGAACGTCAAGCCAGAAATAATGACCCAAGACAAAAAGTGTGGCATGTATACGATCGATTGAATGACCCGCTGATACACCACGCTGCGAAGCTCATTCAAGAGCAATGAAAGCACAATGGGCAGTGGGAAAAAGAGCACGAGGTTCATCAAATTAATAGCCATCGTATTACGGAAAAGCAGCATAAAGTCCGGGTTCGTAAAAAAGCGTTCGAAGTGCTCGAACCCCACCCATTCGCTGCCGGTTATGCCAGCAAACGGCGAAAAGTTTTGAAATGAAATGACGACGCCCCACATAGGGGCAAATTTAAATATTAGAAAAAACAATGCGCCCGGCAGGCCCAGCAAATATAAATATCTGTCACGCCTTAGATCCTTAAGAACGCCTCTCTTATGCCACTCTCGGGATTTCGGTGATTTGTCAGATGCCGTAGATTCTGGTTGTGCGAATGCCATCCTCTCCATTCCCCTTTCTAATTTTTTTCTCGTATGATTAACAACTTAGATTAAAACCCTACCGTTGACAATCAGACAATATTGCCCGGGATGAAGACAATTTTGTCGCAACTGGAACAGAAGGTGAGACTATTTTGCCGATTGAGACAATCTTGTGCAAAAGTATAGAAAGCGCGCCACAATAGGGTTATTCGTTCTAATGGGCACAAAGAAGGGGCGTCCCTTGGTCAGTTATGACACTTGGGCCGCCCCTTCCTATTCCTCGCTGTCATTAGGAGGAACCTTTCCTTTAGTCCATCGCCGCAAGCCCATGCCGGTCATAAAAGACCGGTCCGCGGGACCAGACGCATGCCAAATGCATCAGAAGCTCCCCCGTCATGCGTTCACGGATCCTTGCATAGTTCTCATCGGCATACACATTATGCCATTCGTTAGGATCCGCTGCTAGATCGTACAGCTCTCCTTGAAACTCGCCGATTCGGCCAATAGCCTCTCCGAGCTTGCCAGGCATATACAGGATCAGTTTGTAATCCTGCTTTCTCCACATCAAGGCAGGAGCTGAATGATGCGGTTCCGCTCCTTTGCCATGAAATTCGCAGAAGGTCCCAAGACGCTGCGTCTCTCCCAGCAGATCAAGCCCAGGCAGCTGCGGATTGTTCGGCAATCCCGCTACCTTGGATAACGTCGGCACGAGATCCACCAGCTCGGCCGGGCGGTCGTCCACCGAACCCTGTACCGCTTGCGGCAAATAACTTCCTGCCAGGATCATCGGTACACGGACACTGCTTTCATACAGACAATATTTGCTGAAGCGGTATTGTCTCTCACCTAGCATCTCGCCATGGTCGGAGACGAAGACGATCAAGGCATTGTCTAGCCGTCCTTGCTGCTCCAGCCGCTCCAGCGCCTTGCCCAAGTAATCGTCAAGCCAGGAGCAATTCGCCCAATAGCGAAGCGTTGTTCGCTTGCGCTCCTCCGGTGTCATCGCTTCCCATACATGCCGTTTCTCCCAATAGTTGATCTGGCTGCTCTCATTAACAGCATCGGTCTCGGCTAGATGGGTATCCTGCTCAAGCTCCCATGGCGGCTGAGCGATATCCGGGATCTCGTTAATATCGTATAGATCTTCGAATTCCTTCGGCACATTGAAGCCGGCATGCGGTTTTAAGAAAGAAAGATACAGAAACAACGGACGCGACTCGTCCAGTCCCTCTTCGATGAACTTCAAACATTGCTCCGCCACCCATCCATCACGGTGCCAATGCGTCGGT
The DNA here is from genome assembly GCF_056398785.1 of Paenibacillus sp. 01T422. Taxonomy (NCBI): domain Bacteria; kingdom Bacillati; phylum Bacillota; class Bacilli; order Caryophanales; family Paenibacillaceae; genus Paenibacillus; species Paenibacillus sp. 01T422. The sequence goes on from NZ_JBFTQB010000051.1 coordinate 10,152, forward strand.
ACTTGACTCGTACAGCCGAGATAACCTTTGGAATTCTCCTCGCCGCCACCGTAATCTTTCGTTTCTTCATAATAAGCAGCGAGCCCCTCCGGCTCGGCATCCCCCATCATGACAGCGCCATCCTCATAATGTCCGCTGTCGCGGGACAGCCCGACAGCCCGAACTTCGAAGCCGCGTGTAGAAGGAACTGGATTTTGCACCCCGTGATTCCAATGGGTTTTCCCGAAGCCCGCGGTCTGATATCCTGCTTGTCGCATCAATTCCGGAAGCGGATCGCTCGGCAGCTTGTCTTCCTCGTATAACCCGCCGTGATTGGTTCGCACACCGAGCTGCGATGGATAATAGCCGAACATCATCGAGGTGCGGCTAGGCACACACATCGGCGCTTGACATACCGCCTGGCTGTAAGTGATTCCCTGTGCTGTCAGTTTATCGATGTTTGGTGTATGGATATGCCGGTTGAATTTACCAATACAATCCCAGCGCTGCTGATCCGTCATGAAGAAGATAATGTTCGGTTGGGTCGCTGCTTGTTCCGTGTTGTTTGGCATGGACGTCTTACTCTCCTTCCGGGTTCTGGTAGGACTGTACCCGCTCGGCTGTATAAACTGGCTTCAATTCGTGCTTCGCATAATCAAAATATTTGCCTTCCAGCATGCCGATTAACGTGTTGGTCACGCGAACTTCGATACGGTTCATGCCTTCCATCAGTATCGATGTGCGTCCGCTGAAGCGGTACGGCAGCCAAGCACGCGCTCCAAGTGACACATTGTTCACCAGCACTTCCGCCACGTCGTGGAACTCACGGTCCAGTCCTTCAAATGTTAGCTCGAAGCTGTCCCCTTCCGGTAATTGGTCAAGCTGAAGCTCACGGCTGAAAGTCATCGTCCCGCCAAAATACGGATAACCCGCATATGGACTTGCAGCTAGCGGATGCTGCTGAGCGACTGGACGCTTCAAGACGGGACGCTGCTCAGCGTCAAAGCCAGTTTGGAAGCTCCCTGTTAAATACAGCGCATCGATCAGACCATGCCAATCCTGCTCGACCGTCACCTCAACCGAAATATCGTTAACACCAGGCCGCAGATACGTTGTAATATCGCAGCCTACGTTCATGTAGTCATATAAAAAGTGTCGCGCAAAATCCGACTTCTCCAGACGATGGCCGTTAATTATAATCGAGCCTTCTCCGGCAAGCGCTCCTTGATCCATCACAAGAAACACCCGATCAAGCGGGTTTTCCACGACGATGGTTGTGGAATACCGGGCTTGAAGTGGATAAGCCAAGCTAATGCGCATCGGCGTTCCGAACAACTGGCTCATGTGTACTGGCAGCTTCGTCGAAGCAGCTAGGTCCGCACACTGATCAATGAACGTTTTGACCTGCACCAACGGTGCGTCCTCTTCCGCTCCCGATTCTACGCTGTTAACACCAGGAATCGAGAGATAAAACGCATCCAACCGCACCGCGTTATCCTCATCGGTATGCATGGTCCATAAGGTCGACTCGGACGCATCGATCTTGAACTCCCAAGGTTTGCTTGGCAAGGCTTGGGCAGCTGATTTGCGCGTAACACGGAAAAGTCTGGAYTCGTAGGCACCCAGTACGACCGGGAACGTCCAGCCGTTGTTAGCAGGTTCAGCCTGTGCAGGCTTCTCGTCGCCGCGATCCAAGGATAGCTCTGTAAACAGAGCCTCATTTACCACATTTTCCTCCCAGAGAGCAGTTGAAATTTGCAAAGACAAATCGTGCTCCGCCTCTTCCTGATTGCTTACGAAGATAAGGAAACTGTCCGCATCGATTCGGCGAGTCTGCATGAGAATGCTGCGTCCGCCGTTTGCCGATTTCAGCTTCACCGCCAGCGGATGAAGCTCTTCAAGCAGCGTTGACAGTCTGCCTAACACCGCAGCTTCGTCAGCTGACGCCCTGAATGGCAAATGATACGCGTTCGCAGCGCCTTTGGACCACGCCAGAGCTGATTCGGCGCCTTCGTTCCAGAATTGTTCTCCGCCAGGCTGCTGCAAACCGAAGACGCTCGCTGAGGAAGCCGCGTCCCAGCCATTCGTTTCAATCGCATGATACGGCAATTGGCCCATGCTGATTACTGTTCCACCTTGCGCAAGGAACATTTCCAGCTTCGCCCATGCGCCACTCTCCAGATTGGTCATTGGCGGCACAATCACATGGGTATAGCTGGCATCGCCTAGCCTAATCACACCGTCCTCCACCACCGCTTCCGCCAGGAGTCCCGTGTCCAAATGATCGTAATCCCTGCCGCCGTAGGTCAGCTCGTTGCAAATACGTGTCCACCATGCTTTCAAATCGTTAAGCTTGCGCTTCTCATCGGCGTTGATACCGCCATAATCAAAATGGTGGAAGGGATTGCCCATGTAGGCCCACAGTGATGTGGTCGGTTGAAGCACCGCTGTACGAATGTCCGCTTCGCCGCAGCTCATGACATAGCTGATCCGTCCGACGTAATCGCCGAGTTGTCTAAAATAGGGCCAATATGGATTCTGCAGGAACTGAGATGGCGGCGCGTCATGCTTCATCAGCGCATCAAGTGTATAGAAAAAGGCATGGAAGTTAAAAAAGTTCGTCCCTTGCGCGGCCATACGATCAATCATCCACTTCGCGTCCTGGAGCGTCATTGACCATCCCACACTATGGAAGCACTCAATTAAGTTGCGCTCACGGCCGAACTGGCGGGCAATGGAACTGACCATTTTGGCGCTGGAACGAAAGCTTTCTGCCTGATTATTCAAAATCCAATCCAGCGAACGCCCGAGCTTTTCATGCGCAGTATCCCCACCGGGCACATGACTGTACCGCTGGGTGGTATGCCGAACTGACGGCACTTCGGTCACGTATTGAAGCTCATGCCGTTCACACCAATCATGTACTTGCTTATGATAAGTGCTGAGCAGAAGCTCATGAATGGCTTGATAGTAATCGTAACGAATACGAGCCGAATATTCCCCTTCTTCATACAGAAGTGCGTGCRGATGTTCACGCAGATCATAACCATTTTGCTCCATGAAAAATGATGGCAGTTGCGGCGACCACGGCAGGTTCCCCAAGAGCCCGATCTCATCGGTAAACATGCCCTTGATCGTACCGCCGAAATATTCGCCCAGATGCTGAGCATACTTGTCGTGTGTCAATCGAATGAACGTGGCCATTGCCTCATAATTGCAAGGATCGACGAATGTCCCATAGTACTTGAAATCTTCGATTTCCTTCTCCTGCATAATCAGTACTTCCCAATTACCTGGAGGCGCTGTCCACTCCATCTTCTGAATCGTGCGGTAGGTGAAGAACCGCTTTTGGTTGTAACTCGTCAAGCCCGCTTTCTGAAAAATCGGCTCCGCTTGGAAATTCCCGATGGATGAACGGACATCCACCGCCTCGTTCCAAAGCTTGTCACCTTCGGCGCTGACAGGAATCGCTTTTGCATACAAAATACGCGCCCATGGGAGCTCCAGGGACAGATGCTCTCCACCCTGCACCCTCTCGGCC
>NZ_JBFTQB010000052.1:0-13616 GCF_056398785.1 Paenibacillus sp. 01T422
GATTTGGGGCTATACAGGCATATTGAGTCTCGGTCATGGCGTATATTTCGGGCTAGGCGCCTACTGTATGGCGATGCATCTGAAGCTAGCCGCAAGTCCCGGGGAGCTGCCTGATTTCATGTCTTGGAGCGGCGTAGAAAGCTTGCCCTGGTTCTGGGTTCCCTTCCATTCAGCAGGCGCTGCTTTCCTTCTAGCCCTCATCATTCCTATGATTGTTGCCTTCATTTTAGGCTATTTCACCTTTCGCAACCGCATTAAAGGCGCCTTTTTCTCCATCCTGTCGCAAGCCCTTGTCATCATTACAGTGACATTGTTTGTTGGCCAACAAGGCTACACTGGCGGAACGAATGGACTCACCAACTTCGACTCCTTTTTAGGCTTAAATCTGCAAGCACAGTCAACAAAGCTGATCTTCTTCTACCTCACATTAGCCGTCGTTGCACTCGTTCTGATCCTATGCAGTCTGCTCGTCACCAGCCGTATGGGAAATATTCTAACAGCCATACGCGATGGAGAGAATCGGGTACGTTTCATCGGGTACAATCCAGTTACGTACAAAGTATTCATTTACTGTGCATCCGCAGGTTTGGCCGGACTTGCCGGCGTGCTCTTCGTGCTTCAGGAAGGTATCATTTCCCCCGCCCAGATGGGGATTGTTCCCTCGATTGAAATGGTCCTTTGGGTCGCTATCGGCGGACGTTCTACCATCGGAGGTGCTGTGCTAGGAGCTCTAGTGACCAACGCTGCCAAAACTACGTTCAGTGAAGCTTATCCGACTTGGTGGCCCTTCATACTCGGCGCGATGTTCATTATTGTTGTGCTTTTACTCCCCAAAGGAATTGTCGGCACCATTACCCATTACACATCCAATTGGAAAAAACCCGTGCTGCCTAAGCCGATTACTTCCTCGCAAGAAGCCAGATAAGCTTACAAGTCATTTTGTTTCATGAATAAAAGAAGGAGGAACATCCCATGCTCGGACAATTAGCAGAGCAACAACCTGTGCCTGGCGCTAAAATACTAAGCGTAAAAGGGCTTGAGGTCAGCTTCGACGGTTTTAAAGCCTTGCGCAATCTCGACTTTTCCTTGGAATACGGCGAACTTCGCTTTCTCATCGGACCCAATGGGGCCGGTAAAACAACGCTCCTCGATGTCATTTGCGGGAAAGTGAAACCTTCGCTAGGTGAAGTTTTTTTCAAAGACTCCATTGATCTTACCAAACATCAAGAGCATCAAATTGCACAGCTCGGTATTGGACGCAAATTCCAAGCGCCTTCTGTCTTTTCAACCTTAACGGTATTTGAAAATCTAGCCTTATCCATGAAACAAAAGCGTGGTCTCCTCAGTGCGCTATGGGCCAAAACGACAAGCGAGCAGCGAGATCGCCTGCACCAAAGACTTGGCATGATTGGCCTCCAAGCCAAAGCCAAAGAGCGCGCGGGCTCCCTTTCACACGGGGAGAAGCAATGGCTCGAAATCGGCATGCTGCTTATGCAGGAGCCTGATCTTCTTCTGCTTGATGAGCCAGCAGCTGGAATGACCGATAGCGAAACAGAAAAAACGGGCGAGCTGCTCCATGAAATCGCAGCGGATCAAACAATTGTTGTGGTCGAGCACGACATGGAATTTGTTCGCCAATTTGCCAAAACGGTCACGGTGCTTCATGAAGGCACTGTTCTTCGCGAAGGCACGATGCTGGATATTCAGAATGATGATAAGGTTGCTGAGGTTTATCTGGGAAGGAGAGTGGAGCGCGGTGCTTAATCTTCATAACATCGAAGCAGGCTATGGGGAAAGTATGGTTGTTCGCCAAGTGAACTTACTCGTGAAACCCGGTCAGATCGTTTGTCTGATGGGACGCAATGGTGTAGGGAAATCAACGCTCATGAAGAGCATTATGGGTCTGATCAAACCCAAGTCCGGCTCCATTCAATATAACGAACGAGACATCACGACCTCACCTCCGGATCAGCGGGCGAAATCAGGCATCGGCTACGTGCCGCAAGGCCGTGAAATCTTCCCTCAGTTAACGGTTGAGGAGAACTTGTTGCTCGGCCTTGAAGCGGCGACAGACGGGAGAAAGAAGCTGCCCGACTCGCTCTTCGACACCTTCCCTGTTCTACGACAGATGCTCCACCGCAAGGGGGGAGACCTCAGCGGCGGTCAGCAGCAGCAGCTAGCTATCGCGCGTGCCCTAGCTGCTGGCCCGAAGCTTTTGCTGCTAGATGAACCCATGGAGGGCATCCAGCCTTCCATCGTGATGGAAATCGAAGCCATTATCGAAGCCATCAAAAGGAGAAGGGAGATAGCTGTCTTATTGGTCGAGCAAAGCTTGGAATTCGCAACGAGCATTGCAGATTATTACTATGTCATAGACCGGGGGACGGTTGCGGCCGAAGGTCATGCCGAGCAGCTGAGCGAAGATCAAGTTCGAAAGCACTTAACCGTATGATTTTGTTCCTGAATGTTCACCCTACCATAGGAAGCTGGATGACTTGACCTAATCTTTAGGCATCAAGTACCATCCAGCTTCCTTTTTTCTTTTTTTGAAAAGATTAATGAATTATTGCCTTAAAACTGGACGGCACAAAATGGATAATGATAACATGTTACATATAGGATCGAATGTTGCGTCCGGCATATCGAGCACCGAACCTTTTGAAGGAAAAGGAGGGGAACGTTTATGTCTAAAGTATTAATTATTGAAGATGATCTAAGCATTGGTGAAATGATGTCCATTTATTTGTACGAAGAAGGTTACCAAGTCATGCGGGCGGAGAACGGCCGTCAGGGAGAAACCTTATTCCGGGATTTCAATCCTGATGTCATTGTTCTTGATATCATGCTCCCTGATGTTGACGGCATTCAGCTCTGTACCTACTTCCGGACGGCTTCCACCATCCCTATTCTCATGGTTTCAGCCAAAAGTGAAGTTTCGGACCGAATCAAAGGTCTGCAAACAGGAGCAGACGATTATTTATGCAAACCTTTCTCCATGAGAGAACTTGCCGCGCGGGTACAAGCCTTGCTGCGACGTTCAACAGCTTTTGCCCATGTAGCAGCCACTGCAGCCGATTCCTCAACCAATCAGGTTGTCCACCTGGATCTCGAGAAACGGTGTCTTTTTGTACATAACAAGTTGATTGAGACTACTTTCTCCGAATTCGAGATTATGAAGCTATTATGGCAAAATCAAGGCCGTGTATACAGCCGCGAGGAGCTGCTCAACCGGGTCCGCGGTTTCGATYCCTATGTTACGGAGCGCGCCATAGATGTACATATCGCTAACCTGCGAAAAAAAATAGAAACCGACCCGAAAGAACCGAAATATATCAAAACGGTCTGGGGTGTCGGATATAAATTTTTACTGAACTAAAGCTCCCTTTCGGAGCTTTTTTATTTTGCAGATGAATGGGGAAATCAGTCACCAAATAGGCGAATGCACAATATGATGAGGTGTATGCTTCACAAGAAGAAAGCTTCCACAAGGAAAGCTCCAAGGAGGATTTACAGTTATGTTGAATAACCCTTACAAAATTGGCAATCAAGCGCAAATGCCAACATTCGGCGGAACTCCATACCCAGCTTACCCGGTTCCAACAGCAATTACGAACAAAATGGTTCCCATGCAGCCTAGCGGCTCCACAAACCCACCTACAGGAACTGGCCTGCAAACAGGTGTAAACGTACCTGGTCTACCGATGGAAGAATCTTATATCGAGAATATTCTACGGCTTAATCTTGGCAAAATGGCTACACTTTACATGACATACGAGAATAACTCGCAATGGAATGCCAAAATTTTCAAAGGCAAGCTGGAAGCCGCAGGACGCGACCATATCATCATCAGCGATCCAGCTACAGGCATGCGCTACTTACTGCTTATGGTGAATCTAGACTACATTACATTCGACGAGGAATTAAATTACTACTATCCCTATGGCAGCAGAAGATAATACGGATGCTTCACCTCCCAAGAACCGCTAACCTTAACCAAGGCAGCGGTTTTCTTTTGGTTAATCAACGGGTGTAAAATGCCACATATGCAGCTTGCTCAAGCCGCCTTTCACCCACTTTTCCCACGCCGCTTGGTTGCCCGCTGCTCTCCCGCCTTGCTGCAATCGCTCTTCTTTTAGTACGTTGTACTCTTCGCGACTCACTTCATTCCAAATTTCTACAAAAAGTCCTGGTTGATCCGTTCCCTCCAATACCTCCAAACGCCCTTCCCGCTCCTGCCACTGCTGCATATAGATGAGAAAAGACTCCCGATATTCGGGATTTATGGCATACTCTACAAAAACTTTAGACATTTTTAGATCTCCCTCTGATTTATTTTTTGCTCCAAAATGGTAAACTAATAAGAAGACGGAAAATGACCTTAGGAGGAGAAACCCACTTGGACACAGGAACACATCTTGTTATTGGCTTAGGGTTAGCAGGACTGTCGCAGATTGATCCCAGCGTTTCCGCGGATTCAGCCGCTACGACTGCTGTCTTCATCGGAACCGTAATCGGTTCACAGATTCCGGATGTGGACGGGCTGCTTCGTTTCAAGAACAACGCCACGTATATCCGTAATCATCGCGGTCGTTCCCACTCTTTGCCAGCTTTACTGATTTGGACGTTATTGATCACTGGAGCACTCGCTCTATTCTTTCACGGAATCCCTCTGCTGCATCTAGGAATGTGGGTAGGGATCGCGGTTTGTTTTCACGTTTTCAGCGATTGTTTCAACACATATGGTACACAAGCCATTCGGCCTTTTTCTGAAAAGTGGGTATCGTGGAACATTATTCACATCTTTGATCCCTTTATCTTTTCGAGCCATATTGCGGCCATCTTCATGTGGTCCTTCCACGTGGCCAGTCCAAAGCTTGTTTTTCCAACCTTATATGGTGTCATCGCCCTTTACTACATTTGGCGCACGCTTGACCATTACATTGTAGAAAAAGGTCTTTACCGTAAAGATCCGACTTTCCAGCATGGCGATCAATACACACTTATTGTAACATTCAACCTCTATGTCTGGAATGTCGTAAAAAGAAGAGCAGACGGCACTTTCCAACTGGGCGAGCTTAAGAATTCCAAGCTGAAATGGTTAGATACAGTAAGATGTGAAGACCACCCAGCCGTCGAAGCTTCCAAAAAGCATGAAGACATTCAAGCTTTGCTGTACTTCTCATCATTCACCTGTGCAGAAGTCAAGGAACATCGCTGGGGTTACGAAGTCAGATGGGCGGATGTGCGCTATCGCCACCGTAAGCAATACCCGTTCGTAGGTGTCATCCATATGGACCACAATTTCAAAACCCTCGATTCTTATGTAGGCTGGGTCAACGACACCAGACTTGAAAAGAAACTTCGAGTAGATCTTTATTAAGAAAGAGACGCGTGCCACTACGCGTCTTTTTTATTTATTTCCCACGAAAAAAAGCCCAGAGGTTTTTAGGCCCCTGAGCTTTTATATTACAACAATCGGGAAAAACTAATAACGGGTTATCGCTTCTTAGCTACGGAAGCCAGATTGACCAGCCAACGATTGCTCAGCGATTTGCACTAGACGACGAGTGATGTTACCCCCGATTGAACCTGCATCGCGAGTAGCCATATAGCCCATGTAACCATCTTGAGGAATTTGGATGCCCAGTTCTTGAGCTACCTCATATTTCAATTGATTTAGAGCTGCTGTAGCTTGTGGAACTGCCAAAGTGTTGCTGTTACGAGATTGTGCCATAAGGATCAGACTCCTTTCAGTCAGCTATGATCTTTGATGTATTTGCAAGCTTGCAAACATAGTATGTGGAGGAAATGAATTTATATGCACAGCGATCAAAAAAGTTTAAAATAAGAATACACCGCTCAAACTTCTAGAAAGTAGGTCACGTTCATGAGTAAACCGCTCGCGCTTCTATTCGCTTTAGTCGGCACGCTACTGCTTGCCACCATCTCCCTATTTATCGCACTCCGGCAGCCTTGGATGGTGCTCGTCTGTACGATCATTGCCTTAGGCTTTATCGGTTATGGCTTTGCCGTTAAGGCAAAAATTCGCAAAAGGAATTCTCGGCCGTAACCACAACGGCTGCACCCAAAAAAGAGCTCAACAGCTATAACCGCTGTTTGAGCTCTTTTCGCTTTTTTTTAGATGACCACGAAGCCCATCCGTTTCTTCACTTCAAGCAAGGTTTCGTTAGCGACCTCAGCAGCCTCTTGTGCACCTTTTTTCAAAATATCAAAAATTTCACCCGAACGGCGAATCTCCTGATAGCGTTGTTGAATCGGCTCGAGGACAGCCACGATCTGCTCAGCTAGATCCTTTTTGAACGGCCCATAACCTTGGCCATCATATTTAGCTTCAATCTCAGCTACGCTCATTTCAGCAAAATGCGAGTAGATCGAGATCAGATTGCTAACCTCTGGTTTGTTCTGCGGATCATATTTCACTTCACGGCCAGAATCGGTCACTGCACGGCTAAGCTTCTTACGGATGACAGACGGCTCATCCAGCATGGCGATGTAACTGCCTGCATTCGGACTGCTTTTGCTCATCTTCTTGGAAGCATCATCCAGCGACATGATTCTTGCCCCAATCTCAGGCATATAAGGCTGCGGCATCACGAACATATCGCCAAAACGATTGTTAAAACGGTTAGCGAGATCGCGTGTAAGCTCCAAATGCTGCTTCTGGTCGTCCCCAACCGGGATCAGGTCGGCATTGTACAAGAGAATGTCTGCCGCCATCAGAGACGGATACGTAAAGAGTCCTGCCCCAACGGATTCCTTGCCTTCCGATTTATCTTTGAACTGCGTCATGCGCTCAAGCTCGCCCATATTCGTCAGTGTCGTCATAATCCAGCCCAGCTCCGCATGTGCGTGAACATGGGATTGCAGGAAGATGGACGCCTTATTCGGATCTAGTCCCGCCGCAATATAAAGCGCAGCGATCGACTCCGTTTGTTCTTTCAGCGCTGCAGGATCCTGCGGCACCGTGATCGCGTGCATATCCACTACCATAAAATAGCAACGGTGCAAATGCTGCAGCTTGACATAGTTGCGAAGAGCGCCAATATAATTGCCAATTGTCAGTTGGCCGCTGGACTGCATACCTGATAATACTCGTTTCATAGTGAAAATCCCTCCGAATTCATCATTAAATTAAACTTGAACCGTTAAAAAAGACAACAAAAAGGCCTCTCCCCGCAAGGGACGAGAGACCGTGGTACCACCCTAATTTGTCCATGAATGAGCATAGAATTGCCGCATAGACCTTCAGGCTCTTGTAACGGAGAGCAGCCGTTTGGCATACTTGTCAGATGCGGATGTTCTTCCGGCCTAGGTTCCGGCAACCTCATGCTGTGTTCAGCCTCAAGCTCAAGGATCCATTCAGTTTGCTCGTTTCACCGGTTCGCACCAACCACCGGCTCTCTGAGAAACGGGAAACAAACATACTTGTTCCTGTCATCGCTTATTGATTTTATATAATTATACACCTTGACTTTCCATTGTCAACCAAGGTCTTTGTCCTATCTTTCCCTGCATGGACATAGGATAGATAACATACGATCCTATCATCAACGGACAAAGGGGTGTCAATGCATTGTCATCAACACTATACCGGTGGAGTCTTCCTATCTCCACGGTGATTTGCGCATGTCTTCTCATCCTCATTCTAACGACGAGAGAGCTTCCGCCGATGGGGTTGATCCTGAATGATATCAAGCATGTGTTCGCTGCTTTTATGGACATCTTTCTCGACGCTTTGCCCTTTATGTTCATGGGGGTCCTGCTCTCCACCGTCGTTGAAAACTTCATCCCGGAAGCTTTCATCCGGCGTATGACACCCAAACATCCGCTTGGCGGCATTCTGTTTGCCTGTGTGCTCGGGATCATGTTCCCACTCTGTGAGTGCGGCATGATACCTTTCGTTCGCCGGCTTATGCGCAAAGGGATGCCTGTGTACATTGCCGTTATTTTCATCCTCGTCGGACCGATTCTGAATCCGATCGTGTTCGCGTCTACCTTCATGGCTTTCCGCAGCGAGCCGGGAATGGCTTATTCGCGCATGGGGCTCACTTTCGGTGTCGCGTTGATCATCGGTCTCCTGTTAACGCGCTTTTTGAAAAGCAGTCCGCTGCGCCACGCCAATAGCGGGCATGCAGCTGAGCCTATTCACACGCATGACCATGACCATCATCATCATCACCATGAAAATACGCACGATCATGCTCATCAGCACGACCACGGCCATAATCACTCCCATGGTGACGGCAGGTTAGCAACAATGCTCAGCCACGGCACATCCGAGTTGTTTGAAATGAGCAAATACTTAATGCTCGGCGCTTTCCTGACCGCATTAATTCAAACCTTTGTCGCCCAGGACAGCTTATCCGCCATCGGCCAAGGGACATTCATCTCTCATGTCTTTATGATGGGCTTTGCCTACTTGCTTTCGTTGTGCTCCACAACGGATGCCTTCGTAGCCGCCTCTTTCGCCAAGACGTTCTCTCCAGGCTCCCTGCTGGCTTTCCTCGTCTTCGGCCCAATGATCGATGTCAAAAGCACGCTGATGCTGTTATCCATCTTCAAAGCCCGTTTCGTGCTTACGCTCTCCATTGTTGTTGCGATTACGGTTTTGACCGGCTCCTTGCTGTTTATGCATTTCTTTTTTTAAAAGCAGCATATAAAAAAGGCCAGAGCTATAAGCCCTGGCCTTTTATTATTTTACCATTTCAAAATAGCTCCGGCACTCGCATTCGTTACCATTTTGGTGTAACGCGCCAAATATCCGGTTTGGATTTTCGGTTGGAACTCTACCCAGCTTTCGCGGCGCTTCGCGAACTCTTCATCGCTGATTTGCAAATTGATTTTGCGGCCATCCATATCGACATCGATAATGTCGCCATCATGTACGAAAGCAAGTGGTCCGCCTTCCGCAGCCTCTGGAGACATATGCCCGATAGAGATACCACGGGATGCGCCTGAGAAACGTCCGTCTGTAATCAAGGCAACTTTCGCGCCTAGACCCATACCAACGATTTGGGAGGTAGGTGCTAACATTTCTGGCATACCAGGTCCGCCTTTTGGTCCTTCATAACGGATGACAACAACATGACCTTCTTTGACTTTGCCATTAGCAATGCCGTAAAGAGCCTCGTCTTGGGAGTTAAAGCAGATCGCAGGACCTACGTGGCGCCCGCCAACGGATTTATCTACCGCTCCGACTTTTACGATACTACCCTCAGGAGCAAGGTTACCGAACAGAACAGCTAGTCCGCCTCTTTCGCTGTGCGGGTTGYTTAACGGACGAATGACGTCCGTGTTCTGGATTTCACAGCCAGCTACGTTTTCACGAAGCGTTTTGGCAGTAACAGAAAGACGATCGCCATCGAACGCGCCCGGCTTTTTCAATAGCTCATTAATTACCGCGCTAACACCGCCGGCTAAATGCACATCTTCAATGTGGTAATCGGATGCTGGAGCGATTTTCGCAAGGTGAGGAACGCGCTCTGCCACTTCGTTAATACGAGAAATCGGGTATTCGATGCCAGCTTCAGCAGCGATAGCCAATGTGTGAAGGACAGTATTCGTGGAACCACCCATAGCCATATCAAGTGCAAACGCATTGTCAATCGCTTCAATTGTTACGATATCACGCGGTTTAATGTCTTTTTCGATCAATGTCATCAACTGTTTCGCGCAGTCTTTCACGAACTGCTTACGCTCTTCAGCAACAGCCAAGATAGTACCGTTACCTGGCATAGCAAGGCCTAGACCTTCTGCCAAACAGTTCATGGAGTTCGCTGTGAACATACCGGAACAAGATCCACAAGTCGGACAACCGTATTGCTCAAGCTCTTCCAGACCTGCTTCATCCAATTTACCTGCTTGGAAAGCACCTACGCCCTCGAAAACGGAGGACAAGGAAATGGACTTACCGTTTTTATCTTTACCGGCTTTCATTGGGCCACCGCTGACTAACATCGTAGGGATGTTAACGCGAAGCGCACCCATGATCATGCCCGGCGTAATTTTATCACAGTTAGGAATACAGATAAGACCATCGAACCAGTGCGCGTTTACGACTGTTTCCAAGGAATCCGCAATAATTTCACGGCTTGGCAGGGAATAACGCATACCGATATGTCCCATTGCGATACCATCGTCAACACCAATCGTGTTGAACTCGAAAGGAACGCCGCCCGCTTCGCGGATCGCTTCTTTCACCAGCTTACCAAATTCTTGCAAATGCACATGTCCAGGAATAATGTCTATATAAGAATTACAAACCGCAATGAACGGCTTGCCGAAATCTTCCTCTTTAACGCCGGCTGCACGCAACAAACTGCGGTGTGGAGCGCGGTCGAATCCTTTTTTAATCATGTCGCTACGCTGTTTTGGATGAGCCATTCTCTATTCCTCCTAGATTACAATTCTTTTGTAAAAACAATGAATCTATCATATCATACTTTTCGTCAAATTTCTCCCTTTAGTGTACTGACGCGTCAATGTAAAAGCAAGGGATTATTTTCTGCCAAAATCAGCCTTGATTTCTCCCCACTTTTTCGTATCCCATTTCACGATCTTATTGGGGTAGGTGTTGGTCCGAAGCCACTTCAGCGCGCGGTCAACCAGCGTCCATATTTCTTCTGTTGAACCATCCCGAACCAAATTGGTCGAAACTTCCTTTTTACGAATCCAGCTTAAAGCGGTAACGGAATCCGTATAAATCGTTTTGCCACTGCCCTGCTTTTGCAAATACGCCAGTCCGTGTACGATCGCAAGAAACTCGCCCAGATTATTCGTACCCTTCGAAATTGGACCTTGGTAAAAAAGAATTTCACCTGTCCGCGTATCGACTCCTTTGTACTCCACAATCCCCGGATTCCCAGAGCATCCTACATCCACGGACAGGCTGTCGTAGTCCACTTCAGGTGCCGTCTCAGGAGTAGCCGACTTCGTCCCGGAAGCAGATGCAGACGACGCTCCTGACTTCCCTCCGAAATTCAGCGACTTCTGCCAGCCCTTCTCCAAAGCTTGACGCGCTTCTGCCTCGGACTCGTACGATTTGAACCTCGCTTGCGGAAATCCTTTTGTCTGTGCCTGACAATCCGCCCACGATCGATAGATCCCTGGCTTATGCCCCACCCAAACAACATAATATTTCACTGCTGCCATTCTATTCACTCCATCATTGTTGATGTAATTGATGTACCAGATCTTCAACTACTTTCACCGTATCAGCAAAATAGGGCTTATAGTCCAACCCTTTGATAAATGCCAAATAGGTTTCCCCGATCTCCAGGACCTCTTTCCTGTAGTGATCAGCCGGTATGTTGTGGGTCTCAAGCTCGCGGTACGTGCCATTCGTTCGCTCTTCAACCGAGATAAGCTCTATTTGTTTCTCTGGCAAATGATGCACAACAAATGAGAACCCTCTACATTCCGGGTCTCCGCAGCCGCAAACAAAGAAAGGCATTTGCTCCCATTGATCCGGTGGTGCAAAACGATTCGGCTCCGTATCTTTCAGCGCACTGTACAACAGCGCAGGGAGCCCCACATCGACGCACAGCGGTTCTTCGATAATAACGCTATCGTCCACCGCCATGCGGACATCCGCCTGTATAATTTGTAAGTCCTTATCAAGGGACCAGCCCTTTATAGATAGTTCAAACATGATTTCGCCTCCGCTCTCCCTTTGCTTTTCTTATTATAACAAAGACTGTCCAATCCTGCTTTTCTGCTTTCCAAATTGTTTCCGAAAATTCCCAGTAAAATTGATGAGTATATTTTACAAAAGAGATTATACTACCTATTACTGGAGGTGATATCAGATGGCAGGACAATCTCGCAGCAGCAACTCTTTAGTTGTTCCACAAGCTACAGCAGCTTTGGATCAAATGAAATACGAAGTTGCTCAAGAACTAGGTATCCAGATTCCTCAAGATGGTTACTATGGCTACATGACGTCCCGTGATACAGGCTCCATTGGGGGCAGCATCACACGTCGCCTCGTTCAAATTGCTGAACAACAGCTAGCAGGCGGCAGCGCAAACAGATTTAGCAGATAACATCTCTCCTATACTTAAGCAAGTGAGGGCTTTCCTTCAAGTAGCTATGCTACTGAAAGGAGGCCCTCCTTTTTGTGTAACATGCAAGATCTATCCGCCTGGCTCCCGCTCATCCCCCACTTATCCCACAATTATTAACTGGCAATTAGAATCTACCGTTAATCTGTGTTGTTTAGTGGCTGRKAGYGAAATAGCGGTAGAAGCTACAGCTAAATCGTCGCTAGGGGACGGAATCTGCTGGATTCAGGGAGTTTAGCGGTAGAAAGTCCCACTAATTGGGCAAAAGTGGAGGAATCGCGGAGGATTAGATGGAGAAATCGGCGTTATTGTAGAGTAATCCATCTACTCAACTGCGCAGCTCCAAAGAGATGAACGGTTAAGGCGTTTCAGTGGAAATAACCAGAATTTTACCCTATTCCACCAACAATAAATAAATACAGGGCAAGCTCCGCTTACCCCACCCTTGAAACATATTTAGGTCGAAAAAGGACTGCTCACTAGTAGCAGTCCCCACATTTATTAAGGTTTTACATCGTAAATTTTGTACAAATCATCGAGCATGAGGTTAGCTGCTTTTACACCACCAGCTGTATTCCATGTCGCATCATTTACTTTTACCAATTTATTCTCTTTCACGACTTTGAGGTTTTTCCAAAGCGGATCATTCATCCATTCCTGCTCTTGCTTCGTTCCTTTACCATCGCCAGTCTCATATGTAAAGTAGAACACGCGATCTGCAGCATCCATTTCAGTCAAACGCTCTTTGGTAATATCTTCAAATGATTTCTCATCACTTTTCGGATCCGAACGCGGGAAACCGATTTGTTGGAAAATAACACCAGTGAACATGTTTCCATAGTAATAACGCGTTTTACCGCCCATGAAGCGGACAACAGCGACTTTCTCTTTCAGCTTATCGCCGGCTTTGCTTTTGAAATCGTTAATACGTTTATCGAAGTCGGCGATAATTTTGTCGCCTTCTGCTTTCTTGTTAAGCGCATTGGCATACAGCGCGAAGTTACTTTTCCACTCACCACGCAATGTCTCCGAATAAACCGTAGGAGCAATCGCTTTAAGTTGGTCGTACACTTTCTCATGACGCATTTTGTTACCAATAATTAAATCTGGTTTCAAAGATGCAATCAACTCTAGATTTGGCTGTGACTCTCCACCAACCGTTGTTACACCTTGCATATCCGCTTTGATATGGTCAAACCATGGATTACCGTAGTAAGACTCAACGGCACCAACTGGCTTAATTCCAAGAGCTAAAAGGGCTTCCGTTCCCTCATTCGTCAAAATAACAACACGCTTCGGCTGCGCAGGTACAGCGGTTTCCCCCATCGCATGTTTAATTGTACGAGGAGCATCGGACTTAGCAGCTTCTTGCGGTGCTGCAGATGCGGATGCTGATGGTTGCGCGCTAGGCTTTTCCCCACAAGCAGCTAAAACAATAGATACTACAAACATAATGGCAACAAGAGCCCAAGCTCTTTTTAGTCGTCTTCTTTTTCCAAAAATCTCAAACATCTTACTATGTTCCCTCCACAC
>NZ_JBFTQB010000053.1:0-13529 GCF_056398785.1 Paenibacillus sp. 01T422
ATCTCGCGGGCTATTCAGACAGGACCAGACTAAAGGTTATGCAAGCTGTGGAAGAGCTGGGTTATCAACCTAACGCGATTGCAAGAGGGCTCGTTAATAAGAGGACTCAGACCATTGGCGTCTTGTTTCCGCATGTGTCCAGCAGCTTCTCGTCTGATATTCTTCATGGTATTGAGGAGACTGCTCAAGAAAAAGGGTTCAGTGTCATTGTGTGCAATACGGCTGAAGAAGGCAAGCGGACCATGAAGTATTTGCAAGTTCTAAGGGAGAAGCAGGTAGATGGCATTGTTTTCACAAGCGAAGTGCTTAAGGATGAATACTATCAAGCAATCAAGGAAATGCGAGTACCAGTTATACTAGTAAACACAATGTCCCAAAAACATATGATACCATATGTCAAAGTCGATGATCGTCAAGCCGCCTACCATGCGACGAACTATCTTATTCAGAAGGGGCACCGGGAGATCGCCATGATCAGCGGTTCGCTTAAGGATGAGATAGCGGGTTATCCACGCTTAGAGGGGTACCGTCAGGCTTTGGCTGACAATGGCATTGAATACCTCGAATCGCGAGTAGCTATTGGTGGTTTTCAATTGGAGCGCAGTAGGGATGCTATGAAGAAGCTGCTGACAGAAGCGCCTCCTTTTACAGCTGTGTTCGCGGCAAGCGATGAGATGGCCATTGGCGCCATGAATTATGCCTTTGAACAAGGGCTCAGGATACCGGATGATCTTTCGATCATAGGTTATGATGATTTAAAATTTGCGAGAATGGTCTACCCACCGCTGACGACGATACATCAACCATTGACAATGATGGGACGCTTGGCATCAGAAAAGCTGATTTCTTTAATTGAACAAAGTGAAATGCAAGTGTCGAGCAGTATTGTAAGCCATCAACTGGTGGAAAGACAGACCGTGCGATCCAAGCCTTGAAAAGGGCTTCTTTTTCAGATTTTTCAGTAAACGTTTAACCTAAATGACTGTTCTTTTAAACTCTTATAGTCATTTAACTGAGAAGATTTCATTTCTTATGGGTGGTGATGTGAAGCAAATTGCTGGCTCTTTTTTTCTCACTTAAGTAAACGTTTACTCATTATGGAGATTAGTCTTACTCATATTTCTTATATAAAATGGAGGTTTCTTCGATGAAAAAAACAGTTACAACGATTTTTACAAGTGTCCTTGCACTTTCTGTCCTTGCAGGTTGTGGTGGTGCTAAGACGAACAGTGAATCTGCTTCCAATACGGGAACTTCAACTGCATCAGGAGAGAAAGTAAAACTGGAGTTCTTCCAGAATAAAGCGGAAGCGAAAGCCTCCTTCGATGCGCTGGTCAAAAAGTTTAACGATGCGAATCCGAACATCATCGTGACGCAAGTGAACCCGCCAGATGCGGAAACGGTTCTGAAAACGCGTGTTGCCAAAAAAGATGTGCCCGATATTATTGGTCTCGGAGCAACGGATACGTTTGCTCAGCTATCCAAGAGCGGTTTATTTGCTGATTTTTCGAATGACTCACTTACAGCCAATATTCAGCCTTCCTACATAAACATGTTGAAGAAACTGACAGGAAGCGATCAACTCAGCGCGATTCCTTTTACAGCTAATGCAAGTGGCGTTATTTACAATAAAACGATGTTTAAAGAACTGGGTCTAAGCGTTCCGAAAACCTGGGATGAATTACTGGCTACCGCGCAAAAAGTGAAGGATGCCGGTAAAACTCCATTCTATTTGACGATCAAAGACTCTTGGACGGTGATGGTGCCATTTAACTCCTTGTCTACCAACATCATGGGCATTGATTTCTATGATAAAAGATCAAAAGGCTCGGTGAAGTTTGACAGCCCAGAGTTCCGTGAAGTAGCTGACAAGCAATTAAAGCTTCTGGATTTTGGTCAAAAGGATATGATGGGCAAGGGCTACAACGATGGTAACACGGCTTTCGCCAAAGGTGAATCGGCCATGTATCTGCAAGGGGTATGGGCTATTCCAGAAATCAAAAAAGCTAATCCTAGCATAGATTTGGGTGTATTCCCATTCCCGGCGACGAACGACCCGGCTAAAAATAAAGTTATCTCCGGCGTTGATACCCTGCTGACAATTTCCAAAAGCAGCAAGCATGCTGAAGAGGCTAAGAAGTTCATTGCATTCATGCTGAAAACGGAAAACGTTCAAACTTACATTGATGAGCAAAAAGCGTTCTCTGCCGTGAAAAACGTGAATCAAACCGATGCCAGTGTACAGGATCTGAATGCTTCGTTCACGAGTGGGGCCATTGAGGACTTCTCCGATCACTACATTCCTGGTGCTGTTAAAGCGGATACGATTATCCAAAGTTACTTGCAGAAGAAAGATGTTAATGCTTATGTGAAACAATTTGATACCGAGTGGGATAAAGTTGCTAACCGCAAGTAAGCGCCGACACACATAGAAGAGAGCGCCGTAAGGTGCTCTCTCCCTATTTATAAAGGAGGTTCATCATGGTTTCAAAAAAAGCGGCGTTTTACAGTATGGCAATACCAGCGTTGCTCCTGTTTTTCGCTTTTCATACCTTTCCTGCGCTACAAGGCATTTATTACGCATTCACCAATTGGGATGGGTACAGCGAAGGGTACGAATTTATAGGCTTTAAGAATTTTATTAACCTCTTTCAAGATGTCAATGTGATTAACTCGTATTTGTTTACATTTAAATACGCTATCGTCGTTACTATATTCATTAATGTAATAAGCTTGCTCATTGCACTAGGTCTTAACTCACGTATTAAATACCGTAATTTCTTCCGGGGGGTTTATTTTCTCCCTAACGTGCTTGGCGTACTTATTGTCAGTTATATCTTCAACTATCTATTTGCTAACATTGTTCCTACGTTGGGAGAGAAATTAGGAATCGAGTTCCTGTCCACGAACATCCTAGGAAATGAACAGTGGGCATGGATCGGGATCGTGATTGTAGCTGTTTGGCAAGGCATTGCGTTTAACACGATTTTATATCTCTCTGGACTTCAAACGATTCCACAGGATATCTATGAAGCGTCTTCTTTGGACGGGGCAGGTAAATGGCAGACGTTCTGGAAAATTACATTTCCAATGATCTCATCCTTTTTCACGATCAATATGGTACTTGCCATGAAGGGATCCCTGATGGTTTTTGACCAGATCGTCGCATTGACGGGAGGCGGACCCGGTCGCGCGACGCAGTCCATTGCTTACTTGATTTATCAAGGCGGCTTCCAAGGCGGAGAATTTGCGTACCAATCGGCGAATGCCGTCATTTACTTTATTGTGATTGTAGTCATCTCTGTCATACAGCTTAAATTTTTGCAGAAACGGGAGATGGAAGCATAATGACAAAACACTCCACGAACTGGATCGTCACAAGTTTGATCGCACTGGGATCATTGCTCATTTTGTTCCCTTTATATATGGCGGTTGCTATTGCACTAAAGAATCCGGAGGAAATGGCGAAATCGGTCTTTTCGCTGCCAACGGGATTGCACTTTGAAAACTTTGCGAATGCCATTGAAGCGACCGACTTTTTCACGGCTTTCGGGAACAGCTTTGTGATCACCATATGTTCCGTTGGTTTCATACTTCTGACCAATTCCCTTGTTTCCTATGCGATTGCGCGAAATATGAACAACAAGTTCTTTAAAGGCTTATATTTTTATTTCATCAGTGCGATGTTCATTCCTTTCCAAATTATTATGCTTCCCATTGTAAAGCTGACAACGAATTTGCATATGAACAACATGCCGGGATTAATTATTCTCTATATCGTGTACGGTCTTGCTTTTAACATTTTTGTTTATGTTGGGTATATCCGCACGATACCAATTGAATTGGAAGAAGCCGCTACGGTTGACGGTGCTTCAACTTATGGCACCTTCTGGCGCATTATTTTCCCTCTTCTTGCACCTATTAATGCTACTATCGCCATATTAAGCTGCTTGTCGACGTGGAATGATTTTATGCTGCCGCTTATTATTTTGGGCAAACCGGAATCGTACACGCTTCCTCTTGTACAGTACGTGTTTCAAGGCCAATTCAGCACGGATTTCAACTTGGCTTTCGCATCGTATCTGCTTGCGCTTGCCCCAATGGTCATCGTATATCTGATAGCGCAAAAGTGGATTATTAATGGTATTACGCAAGGTGCTGTGAAGTAGAAATTCTCTTCACGAACAACGCTGAGCATGATGATATAGAAAATGGCAGTGTCCCTACATCGGGCACTGCCATTTTTTTTGGATAGGCTGCCGACATGATCGGTGGCCTCCATTACGTTAACGGGAATATTGAATGTTATTTTTGAATCAATTTGAATTTAATGAGATGGTTGGAAGACTGGTATTTATTACAGTTTGATGGAGATTGGGAACATGGTTATGGATTGAAAATCGTTACGCTTGATAATCCCGGTTGGAGTGTCAGCATTAATTTGCAAGAAACTACATTAGAAAACAAACCATTTGAAAGTTAACTGGGAATTTAGTTCAATCACGACATGATGGCAGGCGGTATACGATCGGGTGCCTTTGTATGTTGAAGTAACGGGAGTTTAGAGTAACCGTAAGGCTTGGAGGAATTTTGGAACTTTTTGGGTATTTCAGCGTCTAACCCTGTGGAGGTGATTTAATTGACGGATAAGTTCAAGACAATTATATATCTAGGAATTTTGATTTGTTTAATAGTCATTGCATTGAAACCCGTTCCTCAATTTAGTTATAGTGCTCCGCAATGGGAGGCTGTCGGCACGATCGGCAGCCTTTCACTCACCTAACGGGCAGATAGTTGAATGATTTCGCGAATAGCTTAAGGCATGACGAATTTACGAAGTTCGCAAAAAGACGTTAGCCGAAAGAAGTTCTTAGTTTAGGAGGAGTCTATATGATATTAGAAAAAGTTATAAATAGAATTGTAATACAAAGTGAATATAAGGATTTTGTTGATAAGTATATAGATAATATACTTACCGAATTTAAAGGTAAGATTCATAGCATTTATATGTGTGGCTCGATTCCAAAAGGAACTGCTAAACCTTTTAAGTCAGATGCAGACTTTACTATTGTATGTGTAAATCCCAAAGATATTGATTATGAAAGATTGTCAAATATTAAAGACAGGCTTTTGGAAGAATATCCAGTAGTAACTAAGATTGATACGACAATTTGCTCGATTGACGATGTATTAAGTAAACCAAATGAGTGGGGTTTTTGGGTAAAGATAATTTGTGTTTGCATATATGGTCATGACGTTGGTGAAAAAGTACCACCGATAATTATTTCTCCAGAGTTCATTTTAGACTTAAATACAGAGACCAAGGAGGAAGTAGATCGTATACATAGTTTACTTTCTAATGCTAGTGATAACACAATGAAAACTAGATATATTAAAGGTTACTCTAAGAGATTAATTCGTGCATTATATTCTTTGGTTTTAGAAGATGCAGGTGTATGGCAAGATGACATTATTAAGATGAAGAATGCCATATTAAACTATTGTGAGATTGACTCCGCTTTAGTTGATTATCTGTATGCTTGTTACTTGGATAGTAATGTACTTGTTGAAGAGTTTCTGGGAATTGCAGATGAAGTATATAGCTATTTTGAGAACGCCTTAAATGCAATGGCTGCTTCCAGAAATTCCTTCGGCTAACACCATATTGACGCTCCGGGTCACTCTGAGAAGCGAGTGACCACATCCAGCCCCCTAAGCCCGTCGGGACGTCACTGCGTTAGGTGTTCGGCAAGCCTCAGAACTATAAGCAGCGACTCTAATTAAAACATAAGACTATTGAGCTAACGCAAGAACGATAGTTAAAACAGGGAGTAGATCCCCGTGATCGGCAGCTTCACGGAGAACCGAGTTCCTGCCCGAGAAGGGCTTTGACCCGTCCGCTAAACGCTATCGGTCTCCACACCTTGGATAAGTATAACGATGGAATGTTAGGGCCTAGACCCGTAGAGCCATGGGATGGTAAACTTCCAGGTATTCGTGGAATATGCGTGCAGTAGAATGAAATTTAGGGGAATGATTTTACGGCTCCTCTATTCCCGCACGCGTTAAATTAAGGATTCTTATCCATAGGACTTCGGTTTCTAGGTGATCGTTATTTTTAAGGTGATGAAATCCTGCGAATGAGTGAGAATACGTTAGATAAACCGTTAAAACCGAGGGAAGGGCAGGATTCCTTAGTGAATTGTAAAATTTAATATATAGGATATTCTTGGAAGAAAGGCTGTATACAAGGGAGTGGGGGTTATATGCAAAAAATTCAGATTAAAATTTGTCTGCTCTGTTTGACTACTTTAGCATTTACTGCATGTACAAGTCACTATCCAACTCATACTAAGGCATCAAATTCTACCACTACCACGAGTGAAGTTTCCGATACCACCCCGACAGTCTCAACACCGATAACGACATCAACATCAACCTCAACATCAACATCGAAGACTATAACACCAGCACCAGAATCAACACCGACACTGGCTCCAAATCTAACACGGAGCGGAGAAGTAAGCGGAGGAGTATCTTCATCAACTGCTAGCAAAGAGTATACATTGCCGAAGAATTATGTTTATTCTGGCGGTCCATTGCCTAAGGATATCGTAAATCCTATTGAATATAGGGTACAAGTAAAGATCAGCGATAATATGCCAGAATTTTCATTTGGTGTGTTTGGACAAACCGTTCAAAGTTATCAACTTAGGGCTGATAAAACAATGTATTACTTAAAGGAAGGGGTCAATAAAGTCAACAAAATTGTCGTTCAATGTAACCCCTTATCCTATCAGCAGGAATTGCTTTTTGATTAAACGGAGACGTCTAATATTTCTGAAGTTACCTATGGATTCAATTTAAGCGATTGGAATTTCGACGGTTATTTGGATATTAGCTTATGGAAGAATGAAGGTGGCACATCGCTGAATGCGCCGCATTATTATTGGTTGTGGGATAATGAGAAAAGCAGATATGTCGAAAATAATGATCTAGAGGATATTAGCGAGACCGCCTATCTGGAGATAAAGGCCGGAGATCAGGAGCTTATTGCGAGCAGCAGGAAAATCGATGGTTATTATTATGAGTATTACATGTGGCAAGATGGGAAAGTTATGCTGGCAAGAACCGAAGATGCGACATTTGAGGGAACTTCTGATACTACGGGGAAAAGCGGAGTCCATATTATCGTTAAAGAACGATTAGATGGAGTTATGAAAGTGACTAAAGATTATCATAAAGACTAATGCAACTGGCGACGTTTGTAGTTAAACGAGAAGGCCATCTCACAAAGGATGGTCTAAAACTTGCCGTTTTAGACAGAGCCAGGGAACCGTATCACAAGTTGAAATGCGAAGCAATGAACATTGCGCTAACGGACACGTTTGTTCAAAACAAGCTAAGGGAGGCTGCGGGCACGATCGGCAGCCTTTCGCTCACCTAACGGGCAGATTTCTTCATAATGTTATGCTGATCCAAAAGGATATTATAAATAAGAAGAAATATTGTAACAGAGGAAATGAGGTGTGTTTGATGGAAATTCATTATCACCAACTTTTAGATATTACTCATGATGGAATCAGATTTACCGATAGTAATAAGCATATCCAAACAATAAGTTTTATTGAATGTAGGGAAAATTGGGTAACTTTCTGTAATGAGACAGATGGGACAAAACGCACTTTCGAAGATTCTTTTTGCGTTGGTTGGCGTGATGCTTTCAATCAGCCTAAATATTTTGAATTCTTTTCAGAGCCAAAACTTAAAGTGATATTCCCCTATCGTAGAACCTGGTTTTCAATTATTAGGAATGAAAGAAAGAAAACTCGGCGAGAATTCGTTAGATTACAATGGAAAATTATTAATTGTGGATATACCACATTTGATTTAGGATAATACTGTCATTACGCTCCCTCGGTGAACGTTTGTTCAATAACATCATCTGAAGCCTTCATAACTAAATGACGATCAATGAAAGGAATATTTGAATGACAATACAACCTAGATCCCTGAGTGTCGAAATAACCAAAAAAGTACAGATTGATTATCTCATTTCTCATCCTGAGGGATATGAAGACTCGACTCATGAGTGGGGACTTATTATTTTTTTACATGGTATGGATAAGAGGGGCGAGGACGTATCCCAACTATCTAGTWATGGACTGCTTGAAATAGTTAATGAAGGTAAATTATCGCTACCGTTTATTGTTGCGGTTCCCCAATGTCCAAGTGAGTCTTATTGGAACATGGAGCGTGATGCAGTTACTGCTTTGGTAGATGAGCTTATAACTATTCACCGCGTAGATCCAAGACGTATTTATTTGATAGGGTATAGTTTGGGAGGATATGGAGTTTGGGATTTAGCTATCCATAATCCAAGAACATTTGCTGCAATTGTGCCATTGAGTTCAGGAGGACAAATTTCTAAAGCAGAGCAGCTCAAAAATACTGCAATTTGGGCTTTTCATGGAGCCAGAGATGAGATTGTCCCACTAGAACAAATGACAAACATGGTAACCGCTGTAGAACAGCATCAAGGAAGTGTAAATCTTACCATATACCCTGATTTGGGACATGATATATTGCTAACAACATTGAGCAACCAAGAGCTATATACTTGGCTACTTGAACAAAAAAAGTAGATTGGAACTACCTTTATGAGGAAAAAATGTTAAACTAACGAGAGACTTTAGCTGAATAAGACCCTGCAGCAACTGAATAACTTTATGACAGAGACGGTTAGACATAAACTTAATTGAGGACAGCTTTAAATAGAGATGATGACTTTTAATTCATAAGGAGATAAAAAACTATGACAAAAAATAAATTACTACGAATGGACAACGTCCTTGTCGTCGTTGACGATCTCGAAGCCGTTAAAGCCTTCTTTCTCCAACTCGGATTCGAGTTGGAGGGCGAAACGACCGTCGAGGGATCCTCCGTAGATCGTCTCGTTGACCTTCAGAACGTCCATGCTACCCTCGTGTTTATGCGAACTCCGGACGGCCACGGACGGATCGAGCTGGACAAGTTCCACACGCCGGATGCGATCAGAACTGGGTCGGAGAAGGCTCCGGTTAACGAACTCGGGATCCGCCGCATCATGTTCGCCGTCGATGACATCGATGACGTGGTCGCGCGCCTGCTTGCCTATGGCGCCGAACTGGTCGGCGAAGTGGTGCAATACGGGGATACGAATCGACTCGCCTACATCCGCGGTCCCGAAGGCATCATCGTCGGATTGAGCGAGCAACTCAAGTAATAAATCGGTATCTGTTACGCTATCGGGATACTATAGCTTAATAAGACATCGCGGCAGCCGGTCATGACGATCGACTTCGTTTCCTGAAGGATAGGAGGGTATGAGTTTAGTGGATAGCACATCGATTCTTATAGAGTTTCTCTTAAAGAAATACATATCCGAAAAGATATCGACATTGAAAGTAATTGAACAACTGTCAGACGAAGATATTTTATGGACGCCCACCCCTGATAGTAACAGCATTGCCAATTTAGTGGCACACATTTGGGGAACAGTACATCAACGAATTGAAACTGCATTCTTTAATGTTCCAGATACAAGAGACAGAGATAAGGAATTTGATCGTGGTCTTCAGTTGTCGAAAGCTCAATCTTTGGAGCTGATTTCGAAATCTTTTGACCGCATCATTATGGTTCTGGAAAAAATAAGAGCGAAACCTGAACTTTTACTTGAACAACCTTATTTGAGCTTATCTCCACTGACGAATAGCGGAGTTGATAACCAAGCTACTGCCCTCGAAATGCTTCTGCATCAATTTAGACATTTGCCGGGTCACACAGCACAAATTACTTACATCGCCAAAATGAGGAAGGGGCATTTACAGTGGTAATATGCCTTAAATGATCATTTTCGAAGATCGATCATTACGCTAACGAGGAACTATAGTTCAACATTCACAAAGAAATGGCAGCCGTGAAAGGCTGCCGGTTTCTCAACCCAGGGCAGGGTAGTCCTATAAAATATCCAAAATAGAATGAATTTAATCAACTAAAAGAATGGATGGTTTTAGGATGAAGTTCTTGTGTGAGTGTGGTCATCCAATATATGACCAGACCGATTACTTGCCGTATAAGGCACACGTAATTTCAGATCAAGATTGGTTTAATTTCCTAGATACAATTGATGATGCCATTGAAAAAACAGGCCCAACTCCAGAAGACAAAGAAAAGCACTAATGAGAGTTAGATCATTAGCAGTCAATTTATCTAAGTCAGTATATCAATGTAATGAATGTGGAAATTTATTTTTTTACAGGAACCCGCCTCAGTTAGAAATGTTTAGAAGTAGTAGTGACAATCCTAATAAAAATTGTTCAAGTCTGCAAAAGGAGATGGCTAGTTTATTAAAATCCTATTCAGCTAACGATGAAGCCGGCATCAGTTGACAAGCGCGAGCGAGCGCCTTATTATTGTTATGTTGTTTTGCTTTAGTTTGAGGAATCAACAATACATTCGTATAACCCCACGAAATAGAGGGTGGGGGTCTCTACAGGAAGCCTTAACTTCCTTGCTACGAATATGGAATCGAGTTGCAACGATTCTATATTCGATAGTAAGGAAGTTTTTTGTTTTCAATATACGGCAGAGAAAACCCAAGGAAGGAATCATAACGATGAAATACAGATTTTTGGTTTTGTTAGGCGCAGTTTGTTACGGCATTCTATCAACAATCGTTACGAAGGCATACGCAAAAGGTTATACGCTCGGAGAAGTCGTGGGAAGTCAATTGTTGACGGGGTTCGTATTGGCTTGGACTCTCGTTCTATTCATGAAAATGGAAGGGAAGATGGAGCGGGAACGTTAAGACAGCTTCTTCATCCACGACGACTGCCACGAAGTTATCGTGGAGGCATCGAGTCATCCTGATGGTCGCTGGTGTGCCTACAGCTGTAACAGGCTTGTTGTATTACCAATCCCTGCGGTATATTCCCAATTCGCTAGCCATTCTGTTGCTATTCCAATTCACATGGATGGGGGTTTTGATCAATTCGGTCGAACAGAGGAGGCGTCCGAACGGCATCATGTTAATCACGCTGACCGTCCTGTTTGGAGGGACATTGCTAGCGGCCGGCATACTCGATCAAGGTTTGTCCGAGTTTAACTGGAAGGGAGCTATATTTGGCTTTATGTCCGCGATAAGCTACTCGTTGTTTATTCTGTTCAGTGGCAAAGCAGTGCCTTCCATACATCCGACATAYCGAAGCGCCTGGATGGTTACAGGTGGGATGTTATTTGTATTTCTCTTGTTCCCACCCAGCTTCCTGTTCAACCACGCGCTTTTGGAGGGACTGCTTCCGTTTGGGGTACTGCTCGGCTTGTTTGGCGCGTTCTTGYCTCCAGTATTGTTCGCGATAGGGGTTCCGCAAATTGGAGAAGGTTTGACAGGTATCCTCGGTGCCGCAGAGTTGCCTGTCGCGGTTATGCTATCATCCATCGTTCTACACGAGAACGTAAGCTTGCTCCAATGGGCTGGGGTCTTGTTGGTACTGCTAGCGGTTGCGTTTCCGGAGCTGATGAAGCGAAAGAGATGGGCCGGTCGCAAAGATACCGTATCCGATTGACACAAAAGCCGCAACCGGCTAAATATTGTAATATGCCTTAATTGATCATTTTTTCAAAAATCAATCATTAAGCTCTAACGGAAACTATAGTTTAATTAGGATATGACTGCATCCTGCACATGATCTGCTGATTTGTCTATTAAAGTAACGGGAGATGAATATAATACCAAGTCGTAGGTAAGTTTTTATGATAAACATTCTCTAGCACTTAATAGATGGTACAATTTAGCATGGTACTAAGAAATTATCTTTTTAAGGAGTGCAATAATGCTAAATTTTAAAAACACGACATTGGAAATTTCAAATAGTGGTATTGATACAGCTGTTCTATCAGTTGGGGCTACCGAACAATTTGGACCGTACTTGCCTATGCATTTAGATACGCTTATAGCTGAGTTATATGCGACCGCATATGGAAATGAATTGAATGCTTATGTGTTGCCTACAATTCCCTTTAATACCTCTGAAGAGCATGCCAATTTTAAGGGAACAGTTACCGTAAGCCCCAACATTTTAACAGCTATGCTAGAGGATATTGTTTGCAACCTAATAAGACAAGGGTTTAGAAAGTTCTTGGTCTGCACCGGACATGGCGGCTCTTACTGGGAAGGTGCATTTGTTAAGCATATCAATTACAAATATCCGGAGATTATTATGATTTCCGCAAATCACAATAATCATCTTGCATGGAATGAGGCAGTTGAAGCAGCAGGTTTGAAAGGCTTAAATGAAATGCATGGTGGTCTTTTGTCCGTTTGTACGGCTATGTGGCTTTGTCCTGAACTAGTTAAATCTAACTCTATGGGTTCAGACATACCTTCAGAAAATCGTCTTTATGCTGATTATCTAGGATGGGAAAAGCTAACCAAGGATGGTTGTTGGGGGAAGTATGATGAAGGCATCTATTCACAAAAAGAATTAGCGAATAAAGGCAAGATATTTTGGAGCACGTTTATTCAAAAAAGAACTGAAGGTCTTAAACGAATCCTTGAAGAAGGATTCCGTCGAAAAACTCAAGGTTGATTAACCTAACATTAAGACTGACGGTAGCTGGCACTGAACTGCACCCATTTTATTAGACATGACTAAGGGAAAATTAAGGTTACCATTCCTTCGCTAGTAACCCGCTGACAGAATTGATATTATAGTGGAAGGTGAAACAAGAGATTTGGTAAAGGCAGGTACATGTTATGAAGCTTATGTTTACATACGTGAATACAACAGAAGAAATCGCAGAGGTTGCTCAATTAGCAACAGAAATATGGCGTGAATATTATGTATCCATTATTACAATCGAGCAGATAAATTACATGATAGGCAAATATCAATCGGTTCAAGCCATTACCGATCAGATCCATAACCAAGGCTACGAATATTATTTAATACAAAACGATGGCTTTTCCGCGGTCGGATATATGTCAGTTAGACAAGAAGAGGAGAAGCTGTTCCTGAGCAAGTTTTATATAGGCAAGGAGCATCGGGGACACGGCTATGCCAGCCAAGCGATGGCATTTCTAGAAATGCTATGCAAAGACCGAAACCTAAACTCAATTTGGCTTACAGTCAATCGAAATAACGAATCCAGTATTGCGGTATACGAGAAAAAGGGCTTCAGGACTGTACGGGAGCAAATTGCGGATATCGGGAATGGATTCGTAATGGATGATTTTATTATGGAAAAAGAAATTCCTGTTCCATAATTACTGAGTTCCAATAAACTACAAGCGAAGCTGCCGTATATTTCTACCGGTGGCCTTGCTGGCTAACGGGACACATTAGTTGAAAGATGTAATCAAATTGAAATATTATTTTCATTCTGTCTTAATGAATTAAGCCTATACTAAGAATCAAGACCCCCTTTAAAATATATAACTTAGACTCGCGGCCCGTTGCTGTGGGTCTCTTTTTTTATTCACCTAATGG
>NZ_JBFTQB010000054.1:0-15502 GCF_056398785.1 Paenibacillus sp. 01T422
ATACATCCCTTTATGCGTCCTTTTGGAATCACAGTGAGTAAAACTATAACGGTTGAGAAACCATACGATGTACGGGGCCCTTTTGGAGAAATACCAACATATAAGTGGCGTATACAAGATATTATGAATGCTATGATATCCTCCAATCTTAACGTTAGGCATATAGAAGAAATGTTTGCTGATCATGGTTCGTTCTGGGTGGACGATTCAACCGATGATGGGGAACGACTATCCGAACAAGAGCTTGAAGACTACTGTAACTGGCGTAAAAATCCTTTAGCAGCTATTCCTCAATGGCTTTCTATAAAAGCTATGAAATGATGGATGATCATATAGAGAAAAATCCCTGATCTTGCGAATCGGCTACTCGAAGCACGATACGGCCGCGCCCGTGTCCGCTTTCGCTTCGTTCATGCGCCTAGTGGCGCGGTTTTTGTGCTCTTCCGATGTGCACTACTCAGGCTATGCCATCCCATCTTCCGTTGTATGACCAATCGCATAGTGCATTTGAACGACGTCGCTGCCGAGCGATTTGAAATTCAACAGTTCCACTTCCTTGTACTGATATTCCTCTGTATTAATCAATAGGTTGAGTCCTTTACCTTCAAGTACCGGCGCGACATTGAAGATGAGCTCATCAACAAGCCCTTGACCCAGAAAAGCATTATGAAGGTCCGCGCCTCCCGAGAGGAGGGCCGTTTGATAGCCTTTATCCCGTAAGTAACTTAGGGCTTCGCTTGGCGAGCCAACAACCGTCACACCGGGGATTGCTTTGATGCTTCCCGATACGACGACGATATCCATACCTGCAAAATTACCCCCATTTCCGCTTGCCTGCATCCCTTCAAATGTACGTCTTCCAACAATGAAATTACCTGCTGCCTGAGCATGTGCCGCAAAATCGGCGAGCGCTTCCTGTTTTGGGGGGTTATTCGGACCCGATTGTGCGTAGTTGCCATTCCCTGTTAAGGTTGCCCATAAAATTGTTTTCATCATATAGCCTCCTTAGATTGTTGCGCTGTCCGTTCAAGGACTCTGCGGATGGATGCGGTCACCCGGTCTGGTCGATCTTCCTGCACATAGTGGGAGGCATCGACTAACGACTCGGTTTCATTCAATTTCAAATAACTTTGCCATTTCGCCATCACTTCGGGTGGAAAGCCAGCGCTATCCTTCATTCCCCACAGAATTTGAGCAGGCAAATTAGATAGAACCGGAAGTTTCTCCTCGATCTTCGCCAGCCATGGACGTGCCTTTCGGATCTGCCTCGGGAATACCCATGTCGGTATCCGTGATTTTGGCGTTGGGAATGGGTCCGTATAGGCCTTTCTCAAGGTATCCGTAACTTTTTCGGTATGATAGATTCCATGCGGGACAATTTTTTTAGCGAAAAAGTTTTTCCTTGTCTGCAGCCAGTACCCAATAGGCCAACCGCCCATGGCAAGGGAGAATAGCTTCATCGCCGGGAGCGTGGCCGGCCATGCCCAGGTATTCATAACGACAATTCCGCGTAAGTTCTCATGGTGTCCTACGGCGTAGTTGAGCCCGATTGGACCTCCCCAATCTTGGACCACTAGTACGAAGTCTTTGAGATTCAAATGACGGATGAATTCGGTGACAGCCTCCGAATGCTCCTTAGGCGTATAGCCATAGTCGGAAGGAGCACGTGACATACCAAGTCCTGGGTAATCGAGTGCAATCAGCCGGCATTCACCGCGCAAATCCTTGATGACATTGCGGTAAAGATATGACCAGGTGGGGTTTCCGTGCAGGAGAAGAATGACGGGGCCTTGCCCCTCGTCTACGTAATGAATCATGCCATCGCGATAAGGCATCCAGTTGTCCTTGAAGGGATACTCCGTGGCATCTACATCAAATGGTCTTTGCATATGTGCCTCCAATCAGCCTTTTTCAGGCAGTTTTTAAGTTATAAAGGAATAATTAATTGAATATTCTGATTTTAAAAATGGTTCGTAGCCCTGACCCTATCGTTTAATCGCCCTGGTTGCGCGCACCACGCAGGGGTTGATATCGATATGAGGTAGAATGTTGTATTCCTGCTCTTTAATTAGAGTACAGCACTGTGGTACATTTGAAAAGTAGTTACAATAAAGTGCAATAGTTTCATAAAATGAACTATGGAGGAAACGTGCATGTTGGATCGTTCTTGTATCGAAGCCATTGATCCTTTGCTCGAAATTTTGGACGGTAAATGGACGCTCCCTCTTTTGCTCGAGTTGTTCGTCGGCACCAGGCGATTTGGTGAGTTGCGGCGAAGGCTGCACCCGATTAGCCCGAAAACATTAACAGATCGGCTGAGGGTCCTGGAGGAAAAGGGGATTATTACTCGTACGCTATACCCCTTTTTTGGGAGACATCAGGTATTAGCTTTTCCAGATCGTTATACCGCCTGGTTGATTCCACCAAATGCCATAAAATCGTCGGTTTCCATTTTCCACCTAAAACATGAATGACAGTCTCCATGGGACACTCGTGCTGATGAATCATTGATAAATCACACCCTTACTTTTAAGTATGTGGCGTACTTTAAAGTGCGTTCTTAACAGAATCATAGTACCGATGTACAATAAAGTCAATCAAATTAATTGGAAAAATGAGACAGAAAAATGAGYAAATACGGAAACTGTAAGCACAAAAAGCATATCCTCATTAGAAGTTCAAATCTAAAGTAGGGAGACCAAACATGTATATTTATCTGGTGTTTATCCATATCATTGCCTCTGTAACGGCTATGGCTGCAGTCATCTGCTATCCCTTGATCATGAGTAGTGCGAGGACAACAGGTCAAGCCAAGTTCGCGCTCGCACTGTTGGAGAAGACGGCGATCCTGCCGAAACTCGGTGGCACACTGCTATTTCTTTCAGGCCTTGGCCTTGGCTTCCTAGAAATCTCTTTGTTCAAAGAGCTGTGGTATGTGCTCTCGATTGTCATCTTCCTTGTCATTCTGGTCATCTTTGCTGGACTAATTCCGGCAGGTATTAAGAAGCAGCTTGCACTGCTGCAGCTGACCAAGGGTGATGAACTGCCTGAAGAGTATCGCCAAAGTCGAAGGAGATCTGCATGGTTGGAAGGGATCGCGAATCTTGCGGCATTCATCGTGATACTGCTAATGGTGTTTAAACCATAGTATATGGCAAAGAAGAACAAGCGCTATCTTAACAGATAAGCGACTTGTTCTTTTTTTGATTTTTGTGGAAAAGCCAATAGTGACGCGGGATTTCCGTGTGAAAAAAAGTCTAATTGCGGCAAGAATGTTATTCTCGTAGGCTGTGAGTATCCATTCGAACACCAAGAGATGCGAGAGGAGGTGTACAATAAAAGAATGAACAATGAACTCAGTCAACACTTACCATCGGAACTTGGGTCACCTACAACCAAGCAGCGATCTAGGATATGGGCTATAATGAAGCGCGATAAATTCCTGTATATGTTGGCACTGCCGGGCATTCTGTTCATGATCTTATTCAAGTATGTACCGATGTGGGGCATTATCATTGCTTTTCAGAATTATTCCCCATACAGAGGTGTGCTGGGAAGTGATTGGGTGGGGCTGGAGCACTTTATCCGCTTTTTTTCCAATCCTGATTTTATGATGTTGTTCCGCAATACAATGGCGATCAATCTAATGAACTTGGTCTTTTACTTCCCGTTGCCGATTATCATCGCGTTGCTGCTGAATGAGGTCATGAGCAATCCCTTCAAGAAATTGATTCAATCGATCGTTTATTTACCGCACTTTCTGTCCTGGGTCATCATTGTGGGAATCACGATTCTGATGTTGACGCGTACCGATGGATCGATCAACAACCTGCTAGTATATTTCGGTTTTGCCAAAATTGATTTTTTAACCAACCCGAAATTGTTCTGGATCTTATTAACTGTGCAGTCGATCTGGAAGGAAGCGGGCTGGGGAACGATCATCTTCCTGGCAGCTATTGCCGGATTGGATACCCAGTTGTACGAAGCAGCCAAGATCGACGGAGCTAAGCGATTAAGGCAGATTTGGCATATCACGCTTCCGGGAATCCGCAGTGTAATTCTCATCCTACTCATTTTGCGAATTGGAACTATCATGGATGTTGGCTTTGAACAAGTGTTCCTTATGGGGAATGGAGCGGTATCGAACGTAGGCGAGGTCTTCGATACGTATGTGTACCGATTAGGAATTCAACAAGGCCAGTTCAGTTTCAGTACGGCTGTCGGGCTATTCAAGTCTGTGGTAGGGCTGGTACTGGTTGTCATCGCCAACAAGCTCGCCAAACGATTTGGCGAAGAAGGCGTGTATTAAGGAAGGAGGATGAAGGATGAGAAAGAGCACGAA
The DNA here is from genome assembly GCF_056398785.1 of Paenibacillus sp. 01T422. NCBI lineage: Bacteria > Bacillati > Bacillota > Bacilli > Caryophanales > Paenibacillaceae > Paenibacillus > Paenibacillus sp. 01T422. The sequence goes on from NZ_JBFTQB010000054.1 coordinate 4,343, forward strand.
GGACCTCTTTCCGATTGTTAACTACGTGTTGCTGTCTATTGTGGGGCTAGTGACGTTGTTTCCGCTTTATTATGTCGTCGTCGTGTCGTTTATGGATCCATCGGAATACTTGAAGGGAGGGCTCAGGCTGTTTCCTTCTACGTGGTCTCTGGCTTCCTACAAATATTTATTGTCGACAAAATCTTTCCTGAACGCCTCGATGATCAGCGGATTTTTGGCTATTGTCGGCACATTCTGCAGCCTGGTCATCACGGCGGCGCTTTCATACGCACTTTCACGAAAAAGAATGCCGGCGCGTCGAGCGATTCTGTTGTTAATGCTGCTGACTACGCTGTTCAACCCAGGGATGATTCCACCTTATTTGCTCATACGGGATTTGCATCTGATTAATAGCGTCTGGGCATTGATCATCCCGGTGCTGACCAGCGGTTGGTATGTCATTCTGATGAAGGGCTTCTTCGATAGCATTCCGGATAGCCTGGAGGAGGCGGCCCAGATAGATGGCTGCAATGATATCGGCATCTGGTTCCGAATTATTTTACCGTTATCTCTACCGTCGCTTGCGGCCTTCGGGCTTTTCTATGCGGTTAGTTACTGGAACACTTTCTTCTCAGCTGTACTATATATCACCGATTCATCGAAATGGCCGCTGCAAGTGCTGTTGCAGAACATGCTGATCGATTCTTCTACGTCGGCAGGAGGGGGTGCTGCACAAGAGCTGATGGCCGAGCAGTCCATTCCTCCGGAGACTTTGAAGATGGCCGCTGTCGTCATTGCGACGGTCCCGATCTTATTGGTTTATCCATTCCTGCAGAAACATTTCGCCAAGGGCGTCATGGTCGGTTCGATCAAAGGGTAAGGAAGCAAGTATTCGAATATGGCTCAGGGGGTTTTTCATTTGATACAACGTAAACATGGTATAGTAAAAAGTGCAACGATTTTGACGGCGGTGGCTCTAGCGTTAACGGGCTGTGGTGGTGATGCTGGAAAAGCGTCGCAGAAAACGACCGAGATCTCCATCATGACGAACTTCAGTACACCGGAGCCGCCCGGCGCCGACAATGTGATCGTCCAGGAAATTGGCAAGCGCACGAATACGAAGTTAAATATTCAATGGGTCTCGTCCAATAACTACGCGGAAAAAACGAAAGTGACGCTGGCTTCCGGTGATATCCCGGATTTGATGTTCGTACTGGATCCATTCGATCCGCTCGTGATGCAGATGGCTAAGGAAGGCGCGTTCTGGGAGCTTACGCCTGAACTGGTGAAAGCATATCCGAATTTGGCAGCCTACCCGTCAGCAGTATGGGAAAACTCCAAGATGCAAGATGGCAAAAACTACGGTATTCCTGCGGTTCGCCCAATGGGCGGGTGGTCTTTTATCAATATTCGCAAAGACTGGCTCGATAAGCTCGGAATGAAAATGCCGGAGACGATGGATGAATTATTCGAAACGATGAAGGCATTTACGTATAAAGATCCCGATGGCAATGGCAAGCAGGACACATTTGGATTAGCCGGCAACCAAGGATCCTTCCTATTTGAGCCGCTTTTCAACTCAACGCAGGGCAAGTGGAAGCTGAAGGATGGCAAACTGGCGCATATTTACCTGGAGCCGCAAACCCGTGATGCGATTCTGTATGAAAAGAAACTGTACGACGAGAAAGTCATTCCCGAGGACTTTGCAGTGCTCAAACTGAGCCAATTCGAGGATATGGCTAAGTCCAACAAAGCCGGCATGTGGGTCGATACCGTTGAGGCCTCCTGGCGTCCGACAGAAGAACTGCGGAAAACAAATCCGAATGCGGATCTATTGCCAATGACCTATTTGGTCAGTCCTGAGGGCAAGAAGATGGCGTATCAATGGCGTGGCTTCAATGGTATCTTCCTGATTCCGAAGAAGGTATCCGAAGCGAAGTTGAAGACGATTCTGCAATTAATGGACTATGGTTCATCGACGGAAGGTACGGATCTGGCTTGGTACGGCTTCAAGGATGTTCACTATACAGAGAAAGACGGCATCAAGCTGGCCACGGAACAGGCGAAGAAGGATATTGTCTCCCAAAGTGCACTGGGTAAAATCTTTAGTCGCGACGAGAAATACCTATGGGCTTACCGGACAGGGATGCCTGCCGATGTCTTCGAGCGCAACAAGAAGATTGTAGACGCACGGGAACCGTATCTGGTCGGCGATATTGGCAACGGATTATACTCGGAAACTGCGAGTAAATTCGGAGCAGAGATCGATAAGAAGGTAGATGATCTAAGGGTCAAAGTCATCATGGGCAAGGAACCGATCAGTGCTTGGGACGATTTCGTGAAGAATCTGTCCAAGGACCAGAACTTCCAGGCTATTATCAAGGAAGTCAACGATTCGTATCAGAAGCGAACCGCAGGCAAATAACATTTTATAAGATGAGATAATTATTGGAATGACTTATTAAAACATCAACAGGAAGCGGCTCATGGGGCATTTGCTCAAGAGTGCGCTTCCTGTATGAGCATAAAAGATGGGATGGATGGGCATGAAGAAGCGGCTGGGGAAAGGATTGCTATCATATCGGGGACACGCATTCCGGCGGAGCTTGCTGCTCATTCTGATTGTCACCACCATTCCCACCCTGCTGATTGCAGTTAGTAGTTATTATATCGGTGTCAGCTACATAGAGCGCGAGGTTGAACGGACGCATAAGCTGCAGCTTGACTACACGGTCAAGCAAGTGAGCGATGCGCTTGGACATCTGCAAGTCGGTATGAACCAGTGGACGCTGAATCCGATGAGCGATAAGCTGAGAGGCATTGATTTTAAAGATAATTATGCATTTAGCAAGGAATTTTTTGAGTCTCTGACTGTCTTGAATAACAGTAGCGCGTTAATTGATCAGTCCTTTGTGTACCTTGAGAATCCACCACGCATTATCTCGGACAGCCAAGGTATCCACAAGCTGGAGGATGGTGGAGCCAGACCTTACCACGAACTGCTTGCTGTCAAGGAGCGCCTGTTTTGGCGTATGCTTCAAGCGCCTGCACTCGATGGGCTGTTCGTGATTCACAAGCTGCCGGTTATCGGCGAGCCTTTTGGCGTAATCATGGCCCGAATTAATGAGAAGCAGCTTCTGAATTTAGCGGGCTTCGACCCAGGTCTTGGCGGCACTGCTTTCATCCTAAACAGAGAAGGAACGTTGCTGTCGCGGGAGTTGTTCTCACCTGCCGTTAAAGAGATGAACGAGGCACTAGTTAAAGAGATAAGTGGCAAGCAGGATAAATCCTCTTCCTTCCGTTGGAGTTGGGATAACGAGCTGTATGTTGTATCGACGGCCGCCATACCGATCACCGGTTGGGAGCTCGTCTCGGCAGTACCGATGTCCGAATTTCTGAAACCGATTGTGCTCGTTTCCCGGCTGATTATGGCGGTGGGGCTAATTAGTCTGTTGGTTGTTCTGCTTAGCTCGTGGTATGCATCCGTACGGTTGGTCCAACCGATTCATCGACTTCTCCGTACGTTAATCTCGCCAGCCGGTCCTGAGCCACTGCTCGTTCCGAAGGACGAGATCCAGTACATCGAGGAGCAGTGGCGGAATTTGAGCAGGGAGAGCCATTTGCTGCAATCCCGGCTGGAAGGACAACACTCCTCGCTGCGGACAGGATTCTTGCTGCAATTGGTGCAAGGCCATCTGCAGCTGTTACAGGAGGAGGAGATTACGCAGCGTATGGAGCAATATGGTTGGGAACCGGATGGCCAGCAATTTGTCGTTATGGTCGTACAATTACTGGGTTTCCACCGGCTGCAGGGGTCCTTCCGCGAAGATGAACAGCCATTGGTGACGTTCGCAGCGGTGAATATTATTGAGGAACTGACAGGCAACGACAATGTATCCGTTATGAACTTGCATGACCTATCCGTCGGGTTGTTCATGATGTTTCCCCGAGAGGTGTCGCCTGCCGAGGTTGCTGAGCGGCTCAAGCGGATGGCTTCGGAGATTGGCCACAGTTTGCACCGCATTTTGAAAATGGATACGGTCATTGGCCTGGGTCAGACAGTGTCCGCTATCAGCCGTATTCCAATCGCTTGGGAAGAAGTGCAGCAGGCACTGCGCCACAGAAAGCTGGATGTGCCGAACCAGATTATCGACTTGAACGAACCGATGAGCGAGCATGCGGAATCCAGATATCCTTTCACGCTGGAGCAGGATTTGGTCCATTCGATGTTAAGTAGCCTGGGTGAGGAGAGTCACCGGCTGTTGGGCATATTTTTCCAAGAACTGAAGGCGAATGCGAAGCGGGAATTGCTTTTGCAGCAGGGCAGTCTCAAGCTTTTGGGAGCCGTGCAGGGCGCGTTGATGCAATCGGACTTCATGAAGGCAGGTTCTCTGTTCGATTGGGGGCAGCTCTATGCGGAACTGCTGGCTCTTAAGGATAGCGACGAGATGCAGGCCTGGTATTCCGGGCGTATCGTGGAACCGTTGATGGCAGAACTTATGCATCATCAGAACGACAGGGCTCTCGATTTGGTTGAGCGGACGGTCGGTATGATTCGTTTGGAGTATCAAACAGACATCTCGCTAGACTTATGCGCCGACCGTTTAAGCATCTCATCATCGGGTTTGAGTAAACTTTTCTTGCAAGTGACGGGCATGTATTTCGTCGACTACTTGACCAAAACAAGATTGGACCGGGCCAAAGAACTGCTCATCGGCTCCGAGCTGAAGATGCAGGAGATCGCCGTTCAGGTTGGCTACCAGCCGACGTATTTTAACCGGATTTTCAAAAAAATGGAGGGCATGACGCCTAAGGATTTCCGCGAACATAACAAATTGTAGCCCATAAGGGAAGAAGGGAGTAGCAATGGACAAGATTATGGAACGCCTGGATCAGGTAACCGAGCCGATTCGCTCGATTGAGGTTTATCGGTATGACGTGAATGTTGAGCGCACATTTAGTCATGGCGCGTGGACCAATCGCATCCACGGATTTATTCGCATTTCAGCGGGGGATCGGAGTGGTTGGGGAGAAAATATAATGGCTGTCAACCGCGAGGAGCTGGACTTGAAGGAATGGCTTAACCCGCTGCAAGATCTTATCGGGATGCCAATCGGGGAGGCGGTTCGCACGGTGATGAGCCGGCTTGAGGAGTTAGGTTCCAAGCGTGCCGAGATGGTGGAGACAGCGCTGCTGGACCTTGCGGGTCAACTGCTTGGTCAGTCAGCCCTTGAACTATTGGGGTTAACGGGCAAGGAGCCTGTTCCGGGGTTATTTTGCATCCTGGAAAACGATACGGAGAAGGTGCGTGAGCGGGCACAAGAGTCCTTGGACCAAGGTTACCGAACCCATCTCAAGGTCAAGCTGTTCGGGGACATCGCTCTGGATAAAAAGATCGTTGAGGCAGCTCGTGATATCATGGGGCCGGAGACGTTCATCGTCGGTGATGTGAATGATGGCTATCGGCCGAAGAAAAGTGAAGAAAGCCTTGATGGCATCGTGGTCGCAATGCGCATCCTGCAGGAGGCTGGCCTCAATGCCTGCGAAGACCCGGCTAGCCTGACAATGTCGCAGTGGATTGAGCTTCAGCGTCAAATGGATACGCTGCAACTGCTGCCAGACGCGCCTTTGCGTCCAGCAATTGAGGCTGTTCGTTCGGTCATGCCGGGCATGGGTGGCATCTATAACATTCACCCAGGCTGTGCGGGCTCACTCATTCATGCGGTAGAGCTGGCGCGAAAGATTCAGAGTTTCGGCGCCAGACTCATGATTGGTGACGACAGCTTGGTTGGCCCGGCTTGCACGGTCTGGCAACAGCTCGCGATCGGTTTATCGGCCGATTGGGTCGAGGCGCTGGAGAAACCGGGCGAGTCTGATGCCTTCGAAACCTGCGTCATTGCGCAGGTTACATCAAGAACGGCTGACGGCCGGGTCAGCTTGCGTGGCAGCTCGCCGGGCTTCGGACTTGTGCTGGACGAGCGGGAATTAAGGTCTTGCTGCCGTGATTACGGCCAGATTTGATTGTAACGCAAAGAAGCTACCGGTTGAGCCGGTAGCTTCTTTGTGCTGCTAGACCTGCTAGACCTGCGACTGCGCAGGCTATCGGTAACTACAGGGCGCTATTTCTTCGAAAAGCGCCCATTGAGGTGCGAAGCGGAACTAGGGGGCGCTATTTCCTCGATTTTGGCTAGAATTCAGCCAAAATCGAGGAAATAAGGCTCTGCAGTTCCGCTCCGGCCGTCAAATCCCGCTATTCGCTGAAATAGCGGACTGTAGTTCCACCTAGTTGGCTGACTAGCCAACTTGACGATCTGGTGTCGAGGTCGAACCTCTCCACCAATCCCTTCGGTAACGCTGAATTCTCAGCAGCGTTACACTTTCACCCCATGAAAAATTCGCTTATACCGCGCTCTTCAACAAGCTAAACAACGGGGGATGTAAATCCCCCACAATCCTTCCTTCTCGGTGCCGCCAACACAAGGACCCCAAGCACTCCGGGTGCTACAGCACATGTGTAAAACAGCTTCTTTTTGTTTCGAAACTTTATGTATGGATTTTGCGTCTATTTCTATGTGTGGGAAATTATGGAATAATTTCTCCTGCACAAAGTTGATTCTGGGAGTGAAAATAAAATGAAAAAAACATGTATTGGTCTAGCCATAACTTCATTGTTGATGACCCTGAGCTCAGCATATCCTATAAGCGCAGAAGAACCCCCCATTAATTTTGTTATTATCCAGGAAACAAACTTGTATGCGAAAGACGATGGAAACAGCCGTCCTCTAGGTGCCATAGCACCTTATCAGAATGTGCAGCTTGCCAAGGATGCACCATTTAGTTTTTATGACAAAAGAAGTCCTGAGGAATGGTTAAAGGTGCAGACTTGGTTGGGAGACCGCTGGGTACAGGATGACGACAAGGTCTTATATGGCACGTATGAAGAGAGAAAAAACACACTAACACTTTTGAACACCGCAAGGTTATTTAACCAGCCAAACATCAACGCAGAAACAAATCAGATGCTTGCACCTCAGGAGATTCGCTCTACTGCCACTATACATTATGGTCCGAAGTACGTTATAAACGCGATAAGTGCCGCTGGGCAAGTTGGAACATGGTATCAAATTGACACTTGGCTTGGACCTAAATGGATTATCAAGCCAGTCCTTATGGAAGATGTCCATGCCGAACCGGTAGATTATCAACTTAAATTAACAGGGTCYGAGACGGCATATTCAGTACCATACGACCAGGAAGGTAATGGAGAAATACTGGAAGCGGGAACTGTACATGCGATTGCTAAATGGAAATATGCCCCTTTACCTGCTAATGTCATTACTTGGTACAAGATTAGTCTCCCGCAAGGTGAGAGGTGGGTAAAACCTACGAATGAAGTGATTGAACTAGCCCCGAGGAACGATAGTTGAACGATGAGGAGTAAATCATGATTTCATCTTAATGCAGAAAAAACCATTCCAAATAATGGAGTGGTTTTGTGACTGGAATTTAATTGATTGAGCAATCCCTACAATTTTCTAAAACGAAATATTACCGCAGGCGGAAGCTCATACCAATCGAATTTATTATGTGCATGTTCATCCTTCTCGAAACTCGGTTCATGCAACCCATCAAGAACAAAACCCAAACTAAAAAATAAGTTCATATAATAGGATAAAGGTCTATGAAATATGATATGGGGAACAGGCTGACCTTTTATGCCTATTGTTTTACTAGGCTCTGGAGTTAAGTATGTTGAGATCTGGACACTATTTCTTGTGACAATCTGCCCATTCACATCTTCTGTTTCATGTATTTTTCTTGTAGAAGGTGTTTGGAAACAAGGATGTGGTATCGAGAATACAAAGATCCCATTCTTTTTTAATAACTGTGAAAGCGCCTTTGTTAAACAGGTTATGTCGGCAATATCCATTAAAGCCATATTAGCTACGGCACCATCATACTGATCTGTTCCAAGTGTTAGTAATGACTGATAGTTAGTTGCATCAATCACTTGATAATCTATGCGATTTAAATAGTCTTTTGACCTTAATTTTGCTCGCTCGATCATCTTAGGGCTATAGTCAAAAGCAACAACCTCAGCGCCTAAGTCAGCCAACCTTCGTGAGAAATTTCCGTTGCCACAAGCGATATCTAGTAGGATTTGACCTTCTTTTAACTCAAGAAGTTCTTCTGTCTGTGGTCTGATAATTTCACGATGGAATCGATTGCTATGTTCACCCATGTAATCATCCCAAAACTCCGCTATCTCGTCCCATCTTGATTGAGAATCATCCGTCATCTCATTCCATTGGCTCAGAATACCCACTTCCCTTTCAGTGATGTAATAGACTGTTTCAACACTGATAATAGCATATTCTGGTATAAAAGACCTTTTCTACAATTACTACGGTTGATCATTCAAAATTTTAAGTTGATTAACAATATAATAAAGCCCAAGCATCGTATGCCTGAGCTTTGAATTACGATCCCGATTAGTCTCGGCCAGCCTCGTAAATCTTCTGCGCCAACATGGCAGGCCTTGTGCGCGTATCCGTAAAATGGTCACCGTCGCCAACGATCAGGCGGAACACGCCGAGCCGTGAGGACATATGCGGATTCCAGCCGAAGCCTTCTCCTTGTGGCAATACGTTGTCTTGGTAGAAATAGACGTAACTTTTGGGTGTAGGCAGCGTGTAGAATACTTTGAGATCCAATTTCTCGAAAAGCGGTTTCGCTGGTTCAGGCTGGACACTTGTATAAAATAGTTTGGCTTCCTCCGAAGTTGCTGTATTGACGAACAAATCTCGAAACAGTGGAAACGGAAGCAGGATGGTATCGTCCTTTGATCCGGCTCTGAGCTGCTCGAAACTCTGCCTCGTTGGAGGCGGCAACTCGTCGGCAAGTGACTCACCGTCTTTCAGTACAAAAGCATCCCAGAAGACGAGACGCCTGATGCGGTCCGGTACCTGTTCAGCAACTTTCTGGATGACGGTACCACCAAAGCTGTGCCCAACGAGAACGAAGTCGCGCAGATTCATCCTCATTATATAGTCAACGACGGACTTCGTGACCATCGCATGCGTGACATTTTTGTTCGGGTCTGTGCCGTGACCCGCGTATTCCGGCGTATGGACGGTATGCCCCTGACCGCGCAGCACGGCAGCTACGCCGTCCCAGAAATGGGCGTCGGCCCAAGAGCCGTGCACAAGCAGGAATGAAAGAAGCTGCTGCTCAGGAAGGCGAATACTTTCGTCCGATTCGATGGCGTCGCGCCACCAGAGCCATCCTTGCTCGGGATAAGGAGAATAGTATTGCGAGTGGGGCGTATACCTGTAATCGAAATATGGAATTTGATGAATTTCCGGGCGATAAGGAAACATGTTCAAACATCCTCTCAAATGACATATATCAGCTTATGCCCAATGAGGTTGAAGGGTACACTCTGATAAGTCCTTTTCGGACGGCTCGTGCATTTAGAAAAATAGGACTTATTCTCCTGGGTGGTGTGGTACTTACCATAATTGTCATATTATCTTCTTCAATTGAAAAGCGTCACTACGCAAAAAGAGCTAGCCTTAAGCAGCTCTTTTTATTTCTGTGAATGGACATTATGGTGCTATTTTAACTAAATTGAGGACTTCCAATCGTAAGCAAAATGACAGTTTTGTGTGATTTTACACCAGTTCTGTTCCTAGAATGTATGCTGACTTTCACGTACAATTGGATTTGTAGGAGCGAAGGCTTGATGATGATGAAAGCGTTATCTTTAAAAAGATGATTAATCTAGGGGGTTAACAATTTGATCAAAAACAGAATGCGTACAGTAAATACTCTTGCAGCAGCCGTTCTAACTGCCTCATTAATTGGTTGTTCTTCCGCTCCAACTGCAAATTCCTCGTCCGGCAACGGTAATTCAAAAGCTGCTGCACCCATGGATTTAAGCGTGATGTTTTACACATCGGCTAATATTCAAATTACTCATGACGATAATGAGGCTATCAAATTTTTGGAGAAAAAGTTTAACGTTAAGCTGACGATTATGGACACGCCAATCAATGATTATACAACCAAGCAAAACACGATTGTTGCTTCTGGCAGTATCCCTGATGTGATGGTCTGGAACGCATTCCCCGATGCGGCTTTAAGTGGCTATTTGAAGCAAGGTGCCTTCATGCAATTGGATAAATATATTGATAAAGCGCCTAATTTGAAAAAATACCCTCAAATGATTTGGGACAATGTGAAAGTAGACGGACATTTCTATATGATCCCGAGGGTGAGGCCGATTGTGCGTACTGGCGTCCTTATTCGGAAGGATTGGCTGGATAAGCTGAATTTGCCCATTCCCAAAACGACAGATGACTTTGCTAAAGTCGCAGTCGCATTCACCAAAAATGATCCTGACGGCGACGGCAATGCAGACACATATGGGATTGCCACAGATCCTAAACTATCGAATTTAAATCCATTGTTTGGCGCTTTCGGAACAGGTAACGGCTGGTTGAAACAAGCAGATGGAACCCTAGTAAATTCATTTGTTACGCCAGGAATGAATCAGTCACTTCAATTTTTACGTGATTTGTACGCGCAAGGAGCTCTAAGTAAAGACTTCCCGGTCCAACAAGGAAACACTAGAAAAGAAATTCAAAGCGGGAAAGCGGGGATTCTCCTAGAAAGCTATATCATTGACTACGCTCAAGATATTGCTGCACTGAAGAAAGTGGATCCGAAAGCAGAGCTTATCTATATCGATCCTCCTGTTGGACCAACTGGGGTCAGCGGATACTTTGCTGGTAGCGGCAACGCTGCTGGATGGGTTATACCTGCGACCGCCAAACCCGAGAAAGTCGATAAAATACTAGAGATTATGGACTGGGAAGCAAGTGATGAAGGCTATCATTTCAACAAATACGGGATAGATGGTATCCATAACACCAAGAATGCGGACGGTACGTTTACCACAAACGAGAAATATATTAAAGACGATATTAAGGAATTAATTATGGTTTCACCATATGACATCTACAGTTATTCAGATACAGGAGCACCACTCGATGTCCAAAAAGTTCAAAGAGATGCTCTGGATAAGAATAAGGATAAGGGGATTGCCTTAACTCTTCCCTCCTATATCTCACCGAATCAAATACAGAAAAACGAAGAAATAAACAACAAGCTTAGATC
>NZ_JBFTQB010000055.1:0-13362 GCF_056398785.1 Paenibacillus sp. 01T422
GTCAGTTCCCGATAGCTGTCCAGTCCTTTTTCCAATTCTACCGCTGCAGCTTCCAGCAGTTCGACTTGGTGAAAATACTCCCCTTTGACCGAATGCTTATAGGTTAAAATGAGGATCGCAGCCTTGACCTTATGCACATAGGCCTGCACCATATGACGGATTGCAGCCATATCGCTCGCCAATCTTTCGTATTCTTCCCTGTTGCGCGATACGAAATTGCTGGCTTGTTTGATGGCTAGTAGCGCTTCCTCAGCATGTCTCTGCGCATCGGCAATGATATCCGTCGGCGTTTCTCCAATGTGAGTTTCACCACTCAGCTCTTTAACGACGAAATCCTCCAGCCGTTCTCCTTGCGGTGATTGGGATTCCCACAGATCCGGCCAAGGCATGTGCCGTTCTGGATTGGTGAGCTGGCTCATCATCATGCCGAGGCTCATCGTTTGGCGATTGCCTTCGGTAATGCCGAACCTGCGCAACAATTTCGGCGCGCATTCGCCAGAGGCTTCATAAGCATCCAAGATCGCTTTACCTGCCTCACGGCTTCCGAAGCGCTTCCCAAGCGTATCGATCCAGTAGTTCCGCTCTGCACTCGGATCACGATCTGGGTTCCACGCATACCGGAACCAAGCGGCAAACCAGATCCAATCTCGCTCCAATTGACGCAGTCGCTTCTCCGACTTATCTGGCGCATACGGCCAATCCCAGAAGAACAACGGATACAGATGCAGCCCGTTTGCTTTCAAGCGGTATTTGGCCGCCTGCATACATTTTTGAATGAACGATGGGGCTCCATATCGGAATGGCTCCAGGTTCGCCAATATATGAACATTGACTATGTGAATCGTCTGCAAAGAACCCAGACGGTTGTGTATTTCTTGCCATCTGCCTCGAGGAGTATAAGTCGTCAATGACTCCCCGTTATATTTGGCTTCCGTATACAAATTCGGATACAAAGGCAGCGCTGCCTCGATCACTTTTTGCGGCTCAATTGCATGGGATCGCAGGATAATTGGCGGTTTGTCCTTCACGTTCGAATGTTTCAGCCCTTCTAATAACCCGGCTAGAATCGTTTCATTAAACCATTCCACGCCATAAATTTGTCCTTGAAGCGCTTCGCCAAGGCAAACCATTAGCCCGGCATTGGGGAAAGATTGAACGAATGCAGCGATCGATTTCTTGTAGTAATCGCTCGTTATCGGCAGCGGCTTCGGTTGATGCAGCTTCAGGTCATGTTTCTGCGCAAAAGGCAGCGGAATATGGATGTTGTAGAACTTCAACACGACCCAGATGCCCAGGCGGTCAGCTTCTTCCGTGATCCAGCGGAACGTCTCCCGATTAAAGGCTAGCTCATCTTCGGTCACTTCCAGCGCTTCAGGATAATCTTCCAGCTGCACCAGGGAAGAAAACGGATGGCCGGACCACAAGTAGACCACGTTGCAGCGCTGCTCAACCATCATGTGGAGGAAGTCCTGCCACAACGATCGGTCGTAAAACCAAGGAAAGCGATCTGTCGTAATGGGGTACTCATACGTCTGGCGTGGCGGTTCTACGGTTGTTTTTTGCAATCCGATTGCTGGTCCACGCAAGGAGAAACGCGGCTTATCCCCATAAGCGATGTCACTTGGCAGCTTTTGAGCTTCATCAATTCGGCTCGCAAGCTCCAGGCAGCCGTATAGAACGCCCGAATCGCTTCCCCCGGAAATAATCGTTATACCTCCTGGGCAAGAGGCTAAATAAAAACCTTCTCCCTCTGGCGCTTCCGTGTGATATAACAAAACATCTCGCTCTTCCAGTTGCTGCACAAATGCGGATTCTTGGCGGTTGCCAATGTAAATTTTCAATCCCTGCACAGAGCGGTAATTGTCCAACGACCATGTCGCTTCTGATTCTGTTTCAAGCACGGTATAACCGGAATTTTGAAGCGCTTCTCTTAGTCGTTGAATACCAAATTCCACACGAGGGGCAGCGTTTCGTTCATAGCCAAGTGTAATGGCTTTCATTGTCATCTAGGCCTCCCCTTTCAAAAATATTTCAATGACCGGCACCGCCACATCGGGCTTTCTTACAGGGAGCGACAAGACTAACGTCTTCTCATCTCGACCCTCTTTATAAGCTCCGTTGTCGATTCCGCTATGGACAACGCCTTGCTTAAAGCGAATCTCGGATGCATCGTTAAGCAGCTGCGCATACTTTACTTGGCCGGCCAAGCCATGCAAATGAATGCTTTTAAACGGCCAACTATACACATGCACATATAAGCGATTGGTCTCAGGGTTATAGGTCAGTCGGCAATCCTGGGGACATGCAATCGTCTCGGGCGCCTGTGTGCAACCATATATCGAACGGCTATGACGCCTCATCCAGTCGCCGATTCCTTTTAAACGATCAATCGAGCGCTCATCGAATTCGCCTCGTCCAGTAGGCCCTACATTCAGCAGCAAATTTCCACCCTTGCTGACGACATCAATCAACATTTTGACCAGCATATCTACGCTTTTCCATGATTCTTCATCCCGATGATATCCCCAGGAACCACTAAACGTATGCGGCGTCTCCCAAACTACACGTTTGCCGTCAATCTGCACCCATTTGCTTGGCAAATACTGCTCAGGCGTCGTAATATCTCCGCCTATTTGCAGGCGATCGTTCAATAAGATGTTCGGCTGCAGCTCGCGAATAAGCTTGATCAGCTCCCTGCTTTTCCAATCTTCCTTGCCTTTGCCAGCTAATCCATTCTCCTCTGGAAAAGAAAAATCATAAAACAACAGATCCACATCACCGTATTCAGTTAACAATTCCTTCGTTTGACCAAACAAATATTCACGATATTGCGCAAAATCCTTCTTAGCGCTGTCAGCGATAGCTGCCTCATCAAATCGTAACGGGTGCTTCGTGTCGATCGTATAATGCGGATGATGCCAATCGATCAGGGAATGGTAAAAACCGACCTTCATGCCACGCTCACGGAACGCTTCCGTCATGGGTCTGATCAAATCCCTGCCAGCCGGGGTATTAGGCGCCTTATAATCAGTCAGCTTGCTGTCCCATAAGCAAAATCCTTCATGATGCTTGGTCGTTACTACGGCGTACTTCATTCCAGCATCGTAAGAGAGCTGCGCCCACAATGCTGGATCATACAAATCCGGATCGAACTTATTGAAATATTTGTTGCGGTATTTCTCTCCGCTCAATCGCTCTCTAGATTGCAGCCATTCATGCCTAGCAGCTAGCGAATATAGCCCCCAATGAATAAACAAGCCGAACCTGTCGTGCGTAAACCATCTGCTGTCTCCGGTTGTTGGTTCTATTTCGTATGTCATTGCATTTACCCCCTTGTACTTCCGTAATAGGATTGCAAAATCTGCGGAACCGACCTGCCCCTGTCCACGGCTATCACCTGATCAGGCGTTACTTTCCGGTTGCATGAATATGATCTCATGATCAGTTTACAAGAAAGCAAGCGGCCCATTATAGGCTGAATTCATCATATATATAGGTGACGCGAAGCGAGCGTTCTCCAGAATGGCGATTTGGGAACTACAGTCTGCTATTTACTTGAAAAAGTGCTACTTCTGGCGGAAAGGGGAACTACAGTTCGCTATTTCTCCAGTTTTGCTCAAAAAACAGCTCGTGAAGGACAAATAAGACCTTGTAGTTCCCCTTAAAATAAAAAAATCTCGTTTTTGTCCAAATAGAGGACTCCAGTTCCCTCTCCCTAGGGCTCAGTGTCCTCAATGACCCTCAATGACTCTCAGCGACCCTCAATAGCCTTCAACCAAGTCGTAGCCATCAGCATATCCCCCAATGGATTCATATGCACACCGTCCGTTGTTAAATCCTGACCGGTTTCCAACTTGATAAAATCAACAAAAGCAAAATGCGTCGGAACCAGGATGGCATCATACTGCTCCGCCAGTCGGTTCACAATGTCCACATACGGCTTCAATAGCCGGTTTCCTGTGGCATCCGGATACTCCTTGATGACCGTAGGCTGCATCAGGATCACTCTGCAATCGGGTATTTGCTTCGTTTGATCCAGTAAATTACGGTAGACTTCTTCGAATTTGTCAGGGTATACCTGTTCGCCCATAGGCGAGTCCAATTGACGCCAAACATCATTAATCCCGATAGAAATGGACACCCACTGGGGTTGATGGTCCATCACATCCAGCGTCCATCTTTTCTCCAAATCGATCACACGATTGCCGGAAACGCCCTCATTAATCATTTTCAGGCCAAGTTGCGGATAAACCGCTGTCAGATAATCATGGATGATGCGCACATAACCCGAGCCAAGCTTCAATGGGTCTTTTTTACGCCCTTTATCTGTTATACTATCCCCGATAAACACGATGCGATCTTTCTTTTTAAACGGCATAACCCTTACCTCCTATTTTAAAATCAACTAGACAAGCTTTCTTTCAGCATCCGATACACGGCATCCAGCTGCTCCACTTCAAGCTTATGATTTTCCTTGAAAGCACTCGCATCTTTGGAACGGCAATGCAAGGAAACGGGCAGTCCCCTTTTGCTCAGATGATACTTCGCATTAATAGGGTACATCTGCAGCTCAATCAGGGATGCAGCTCCAACAAATGACTGCAGCCTATCCGCTATGACCGGCTCCTCGTTCCAATTTTCGGTCAATCGCACATAGATATCAGGGTGAAAATTAGCCATAACGCCGCTGAAACCAGAAGCTCCCATCCTTAGGGAGGCAAGCAGCGTTGCGGAATTGGCATTAAATAGTTGGAGTGAGCTGCCTTTCACCGCTTCAAGTTTTGCGGCAATTTGCTGCAAATCGCAGCTGGTATCCTTGAGAAAGGCGAATCTCCCTGTATCTGCACATTGTTTTAACAGCTGCGGGCTCAGCAGTCTTTTGTACGGATACGGACATTCATAAATGCCCATCGGCACATTCTGGACTCGATCAATCAGCTGTACAACACGCTCGAACCATATCTCGTCAGACTCATCCAAACTAGCCAGTCGGTTGCTGACCAACACAACTGCATGAACCCCCGTCTCCGCTATCTGCTGCAGTTCCTCTACCTGCTCCGCGAATAGCTCGGAGATATGACCCGATGCAATGACCGGAACCCGGCCAGCAGCTTGGCGCGTAACGAATCGAGCCAGGCTCACTCTCTCCTCCAGAGTCAAATAAAACATCTCACTCGATTGACACACCGCAAATAGACCGTGCACGCCTTGGTCAATGTACCATTCAATCAGCTGCTCCAATGCGCCATAGTCCACTTTGCCGGTATCCGTGAAAGGCGTTATCATAGTGGGCCATACGCCTTTAGGTATGCTCTCAATCATTGCCTCAGTTCCTTTCCTCTACCTTCGTCAGAAGTACGGCTTCTGCCAGATAAGTATCCATAACCCGTCGAAGCTCCTCTTTCGCTGATGGATTCAGCGGTTGTACAGGCAGACGCGGTTGTCCCGCAGGCAATCCGATCATGCACATCGCTTCCTTCAATACGGAAGGGAGTGTCCCCATAGCAAACGCGCTGCGCAAAGCTCGTAACTTACGCTGCTGTAATTCTGCTTCTTCCAACTCTCCCCGACTCCACAAATCATATATACTCTTCACAACCTCGGGAAACACATTGGCTGTTGCAGCTATAGCCCCATGTCCGCCAGCCATTAATGTTGGCAAAATGAGTGAATCCGTTCCTGCCAATACGGAAAAGTTCGGTCCAGCTACCTCTATGTATTGCAAAATGGTATCAAAACTGCCGCTGCTGTCTTTGATCCCAACAATGTTAGGCACTTTGCTTAGTTCCTTCACGGTTTGCGGCTGAAGCGAGTTTCCGGTCCTTGCCGGAATGTTATACAGAAGCACGGGAAGCTCCGTCGCTTCCGCAATCATGCGGAAATGAGTCAGCAGCTCCTGCTGGGTATACGTCACAAAATACGGTGTAATGACGGACAATGCATCTGCCCCCATATGCGCCAAACGTACAGCAAGCTCAATAGACTCTTTCGTACTTGTGCATCCAGCACCCACATATACTGGTAATCGTCCCTGTGTTTCCTCAAGGACGATTTCGGCGACCTGCAGTTTTTCCTCGAAGGACATGGAGAAGAACTCCCCATTCGTACCAAGGCAAAACAATCCGTGTACATCCGCGTTAATCAATCTGCGGGTTAATTGCCGCAATGCAGCTTCATCAAGCTGCTGATCAGCATCAAAAGGTGTCACCATAGCGGGAATGATCCCAGACGGTCGCAGTAAAGAATCCATAACATCTCTCCTTCATATTCCACTAGTCACGGAAGCAATTGGCGGTAAACAGCTTGAATGTCATCTATGTTCATCGGTTTCGGATTGTTATGCAGAAGCCTTGTGACCTTGGAAGCAGCTGCAGCCAACTCACCGACATCGTCATCGGTTACGCCAAAAGCGCGCAAATTCTGCGGGATGCTCATCTGGCCGGTCCATTCGAATATGCGCCGATTAACCGCTTCCGAAACAGCGTTCCCGCCATCTGTCCCAACCTGCAGCCCCATCGCACATGCAACATGTCCGAGCCTATCATGTATAGCATCCATGTTGAACCTCATGACATGCGGCAGCAGCATCGAATTCGCAACACCGTGTGTAATGTTGAATTTCCCCCCAAGTGGGTAAGCCAGTGCATGCACGGCTGCTGTTCCAGCCGAACTTAGTGCCATACCACCGTACATCGATCCTAGGAGCACGCTCTCCCTCGCTTGCAGATCTGATCCGTGATGGTAGGCTTGCAGCAAATTGCCAGAAATTAAACGAATCGATTCTAGGGCAAACATATCGCTTATAGGGTTAGCTTTTGTGGAGATATAGGATTCCAGCGCATGAGTAAACGCATCCATACCGGTTGCAGCCGTGATGCTAGGCGGTAGACTGACGGTTAGCACGGGATCGATAATAACCATCATAGGAAGCAAGTGCCTGCTGACAATGCCCACTTTTAATTCCTGTTCAGGAATAGTAACTATCGCGTTCGGTGTCACTTCTGAACCCGTCCCTGAGGTCGTTGGAATTAACACCGTAGGTATCCCAGGTTTCGATACGCGGTCAAGGCCAATTAAACTCATGACGTCCACGGGATCTGTCATCAATACAGCCAATAATTTCGTTGCATCAAGCACGCTCCCACCGCCAATGCCGATGAATAAATCAACAGGTTCGGAGGCAATGTGGCTGAACACTTGTTGAATGTTCTCAACCGTTGGTTCCGGCCTCACATTCGTTAGGCATCTGCTGGTTATTCCCGCTTGCGATAGTTCGCTCTCGATCCGATCAATGACCCCCATCGCCTTAATCGAAGGTTGCGTTACGATCACCACGTGCTTGAAATCTCCGTGCCGTTTTATCCTTGGAACTAGATCGGTTATCGCATGTTGTCCGGCAACAATACTGCCGGCTGTTTCGAACATAAACGGATTGAAACCGTGATTGTCCTTCACTTAAGCCCCTCCTCTCGAGCTGAAATGCCTAAATTTCCCCCTCATCCTACGCTCGGCTATTCGTGATGTCAATGCTGACAGGACTTGAAGATCGCTTTGACCTATATATCAGGTACAATACCCCACACAACAAGTAAGCGCTTAATTGTAATCTGAATAGGGAGTTGGTCTTTGGATTTTTTAACAGGAGGAGTGTGTCACGTTGCATATACAGCCTTATCTCACGCCATATAAATTGGGTAGTCCTGTTCTTGTTGGATCTGGGGTGTCTGGGCATTTCGACGAGCGAGCTGTCGATTGTCCGTTCGTCTTCCAACATGGCGGCAGGTTCTACATGATGTATGTAGGGTTTGACGGGATCGGTTACCAGACGGCTTTGGCGACAAGCCATGATCTTATTAACTGGGAGCATTTAAGTGTCATCCTAAAAAGAAAGGAAGACGCGACCTGGGATGCTATTAATGTTGCCGGTACCTGGATGTTGAAAGAAAATCGCCTCAATGCTCCTCCCGTACTGAAAAAATGGAACAACAAATATTGGTTAGTTTATCATGCTTATCCCAACGCGGGTTATGAAGAAGGCTCCGCCAAAATTGGTATCGCTTGGACCGAAGATGAACAGCTGCTCGATTGGCATCGATGTCCAGATCCAATCCTAACACCAGAGGAAGGCGCAGACTGGGAAAAGGGTGGGCTCTACAAAGAATGCTTGGTTGAACATGAAGGCAAATTCTTTCTGTATTACAATGCCAAAAACACAAATAAAGGGCGATGGATCGAACAAACAGGCGTTGCTTTCTCCACAGATTTGAAGGAGTGGCATAGGTACGAACAGAATCCCGTCCTACAGGTTACCCCGGATGCATGGGACTCAGGATTTGTCAGCGATCCGTGCGTATTGCATGATCCAGACCGAGACCAATGGGTCATGTATTACTTTGGCTATAATTACAAGCAAGCACAGGAAGGCATTGCTCTTTCCCGTGACCTTTTACATTGGGATAAATATCCTGAACCAATCATTCGTGTTGGTGACGAGGGCAGCATTGACGCTACTTTCGCCCATAAGCCTTCTGTCATTAAGCATGCAGGTAATCTCTATCATTTCTACTGCTCATGCAGGCCGTATCGAGAAGGCGATCCGACCAAAAACTACGGGAAAGAGTTCCGCACGATCAGCGTCGCAACCTCTCAACCGCTGGATACCCAATCACGCTGACGAAGGGGCGAGATCAGATGCAAGTGAATGAATTGTTTGTAGAAAGCGCACGCCGCCCACTCGGGATTGATGTCCTCCAGCCGGCATTCGGCTGGAGTTTTGCTGATACGCCAGTACGTTTGCAAATGCAAACGGCATATAGAATCATTGTTTCTGCTAACGAAGATAACTTTCGAAGTGAAATTGTCTGGGACAGCGGTCAACGTAATAGCAAGAAAAACGTTCATATCTTATACGAAGGACCGCCGCTTGAGTCCAGGCTTCGCTATTATTGGAAAGTACAGGTCTGGGATGAGAAAGGCCAAATGACGGAAAGCCCTGTCTCCTGGTGGGAAATGGGACTTCTCCATGACCAGGACTGGTCTGCGGCTTGGATCGCTCAATATGGCAAGGAGCCATCTGAAAGACCCGCCCTTCCACTAATGAGGCGCGAGTTCCATCTCGACAAACCCGTGGCACAAGCTCGTGTCTACCTATGCGGGCTAGGTCAATTTGAGCTGCGGCTAAACGGAGAGAAAGTCGGCGACAACGTCCTGGAGCCAGGATGGACAAACTATGACAAAACTTGTCTCTACTGCGTCTACGACGTGACTGAGCAACTTCACGAAGGCGGCAATGCGATCGGTGTGATGCTGGGGAACGGTTTTTTCAATGTAACAGGAGGTCGTTACAGCAAATTCAAGCATTCCTTCGGCACGCCAAGATGCCTCGTTCAGCTGGAAATCATCCATACGGATGGTAGCCTAACTCAGATTCTTAGTGATCGGAATTGGGACTCCGCACCGGGACCTATCCTCTTCTCGTGTATATACGGAGGCGAAGATTACGATGCTAACCACCTCCAAGCGGGTTGGGATCTGCCAGGTCTAACTCTGAATGATGTCTGGAAACCAGCGGTCGAAGTGCTAGCACCAGCAGGAAAACTAACATCACAAGCGATATCCCCGTTGAAAGTCATGGAAACATTTCAGCCCATGCAGATAACTCAACCGCTTCCCGGTGTGTATGTAGCTGATTTCGGCAAAAACTTTGCGGGCTGGATCAGCCTCTGTGCAAAAGGCCCTCAAGGCGCCAAAATTACGATGTCCCCTGCGGAATTGCTGAAGGATAACGGTACCATTAATCAGAAATGGACCGGTTCTCCCACCAAGTTCACCTATATCATGCGCGGAGATGCTGACGTAGAAAGCTGGTCGCCGCGTTTCAGCTACAGCGGTTTTCGTTATGTGCAGCTCGAAGGCGTTGTTCCAGCGGATGCAGCGGTAGCCGATTCCGAAATTCCTGTTCTTATCCAATTGGAAGGTCAGATGATTTACCCGAACGTAGACAGTTGTGGTAACTTCGCCAGCTCCAATACGCTGCTAAACCGCACGCATGGGATCATTAACCAAGCGATTCTGAGTAATATGAAGAGCATATTCACCGACTGTCCACATCGGGAAAAGCTAGGTTGGCTCGAGCAAATTCATTTGATGGGCCCTTCCGTAGCCTTTAATTACAATGTCGAGCGATTGTTTATCAAGACCATGGAGGACATCCGGGACGCCCAGCTGCCAAACGGGATGGTGCCGACAACTGCGCCTGAATATGTTGTTTTTTCCGATCAATGGCGCTGTTTCCGGGATTCTGTCTCATGGGGCGCCACCTACATACTCACAGGCTGGAATTTGCTGCAATTTTACGGCAATCACCGTATCCTGAGCGAGCATTATGAAGGAATGAAAGCCTATATCGACTATTTAAAAGCGGGCTCCGATCAGCTGATTATCCACAGCGGCCTTGGAGATTGGTACGATGTTGGCGATAACCCGCCTGGCTTTGTTCAAAATACGCCTGTTGCGCACACCGAAACCGCTATGTTTTACCATATCGTCGATGTGTTTGCACAAATTGCAAAACTTCTGGACCGCAGCGATGACGCTCTCAATTATGCGCAACTGCGTGAGGACATTAAAGCTGCGTTTAATCATGCTTTTTTCGATGACCAAACGCAGCAATATGCCACTGGCAGTCAAAGCGCCAATGCGATGCCGCTTGTTCTAGGGCTTGTCCAAGAGCCTTACAAAGAAATCGTATTCAAACACCTAATCAATGACATCATCTCGCGCGGGTATCATACGACAGCAGGCGATGTTGGCCATCGCTATGTGCTGCTTGCCCTTTCCCAGAATGGGCGTTCCGATATAATCTATCGCATGAGTCAAAATACCGATCACCCTAGTTATGGCTATCAAATTGAAAACGGCGCGACATCGTTAACAGAAGCTTGGGATGGTCCCACCGTCGGCAAATCGCAGAACCATTTTATGCTCGGACATTTGGAAGAATGGCTTTATAGCGGTTTGGCAGGCATCCATTATCGGTATTGCCCCGATTTCGAAAGCTACAAGCTGTCCATCCGACCAGCCATACTGGATGATCTGAATGATATAACGGCAGATTATCTTCTGCCCTCTGGTAAACTGCGAGTCGCATGGCAGCAGGATGCTGCTGAGCGTCGACTCCAGCTTGAGATCACCATTCCGGCCAATTGTTTGGCGGATGTCTACCTTCCATCTGTCTCCTTGGATACTCTCCTCGAAGGTGGGATTCCGCTAGAGGATGCAGCGGCTGTACAAGAAGTCCTCATTGATAATGACTATGCCGTCATACGCGTGGGCTCAGGCAACTATCGGTTTGAATGTTATGTTTAAAATGAAACCAAATTATCTACTTTTTCCCGATGAGGTGCTGACATGATCGATCGAAAAGCTTTAGTTGGACGCCATAATCCGCTTATTACCAGCTTTGATAAATTCTCTTCCCTCTCAGTTGGCAATGGGAATTATGCCTTCACGGTTGATGCAACCGGTCTGCAAACCTTCCCAAGCCTGTATGCTGACGGTGGTGTGCCGCTTGGCAACTTCTCCAACTGGGCGTGGCATACGCATCYGAATCCAGAGGAGTACCATGTGGATAAGTTCCCGCGCACCTATTTCCCTACCTTTGGCGGGAGAAATATCGGGTTTCCGTATATGGCGCCTGGTCAAATTACGGATGAATACAAATGGCTGAAATTTAATCCGCACAAATTGCATCTGGGGAAAGTTAGCTTCCGTTTGAAGCTTCCCTCAGGTGAAGAAGCCTCCGCTGACGACTTGAAGGAAATTGAACAAGTGCTCCATCTATGGGGCGGAGTCATTGAAAGCCAATTCTCGATCAGCGGAACGAAAACCATGGTGAGCACCTGCTGTCACCCTACTCAAGATTTGATCGCCGTTCGCGTTCAATCTGATTTGATCCGCCAAGGGCATCTCCAGATTGCCTTTCATTTCCCTTATGGGACATGGAAGTTCGCCGGCGTAGATTGGGGAAAAAGCGCTCAGCACGAAACTGAAATCGTGAGCAGCAACAGGCATTCCGTCCAAATTGACCGCAAGTTGGATCAAGATGCTTATACGTTTACCGCGGCTTGGTCAAGCGGAAACTTAGCTCAAGACGAGCAAGACAACCATTTGCTCCTTCTAACACCATCATCCGACCACGATGAGTTCGAGTTCAGGTTCAGGTTTGCTCCTGGAACAAATGATACTGATTTGCCAACGTTCGAAGCTGCACGAGCCAGCTCTGAGCAGCACTGGCGAAACTTCTGGACCTCGGGCGGAGCAATCGAGCTTGCTGGCAGCAAAGATTCACGCGCGCTCGAGCTTGAGCGTAGAATTGTGCTGTCCCAGTACTTGACCGCTATTCAATCATCCGGAACCTTG
Organism: Paenibacillus sp. 01T422; assembly: GCF_056398785.1. Classification (NCBI taxonomy): domain Bacteria; kingdom Bacillati; phylum Bacillota; class Bacilli; order Caryophanales; family Paenibacillaceae; genus Paenibacillus; species Paenibacillus sp. 01T422. Next base: position 12,421 of record NZ_JBFTQB010000055.1, read on the forward strand.
CCACCGGCGGAATCAGGACTTACCCATAACAGCTGGGCTGGCAAATTTCATCTGGAAATGCACTGGTGGCATTCCGTTCACTTTGCACTCTGGAATCGGCCGGATGGCCTGACCAACAGTCTGGAATGGTACATCAGCATCCTGGATCAAGCCCGAATGCTTGCCGCTTCTCAAGGATACGAAGGGGCGAGATGGCCGAAATGTGTGGCTCCAGATGGCATTAACGGCCCTTGTTACATCGAGCCGTTCCTCATCTGGCAGCAACCACATCCTATTTATTATGCTGAGCTAATGTATAAAAATAAGGGCACAAGAGAGACATTGGAGAAGTATGCTGATCTCGTCTTCGAAAGTGCGGCATTCATGGCTTCATTCGCAGAATGGGACGCCGAACAACAGCGGTATGTGCTAGGTCCGCCCGTTGCCCCTGCACAAGAAATTTATGATCATGCAACAACAATGAATCCGACTTTCGAATTGTCATACTGGGCTTTCGGATTATCAACAGCCCTTGCATGGCAAGATCGACTCGGACTCCCACGAATGGAGAAGTGGGAGCATGTCCTGATCCATTTATCCAAGCTCCCTGAAGTGGATGGTCTATATGTGGCTGCGGAGACAGCTCCCGATACATTTACCAGTGGCAGCAGCACCAAAGATCACCCCACCATGCTTGCTCCGCTTGGTATTCTCCCCGGCAACATGGTGGATCGTGTAACGATGCTTAGGACTCTGCACGAAGTCATCAAGGTCTGGGACTGGGATGCGACATGGGGATGGGACTATCCCTTGGTAGCCATGACCTCGGCAAGACTCGGTGAAGGGCAATTGGCCGTAGATACTCTCTTGATCGACAAAGTCACCAACACCTTCCTCCCGAATGGCCACAACTATCAGCGGAAGCCATTAACGGTATACCTCCCAGGGAACGGGGGTCTACTA
>NZ_JBFTQB010000056.1:0-13852 GCF_056398785.1 Paenibacillus sp. 01T422
ACTTCATTGATTTTGGTACGTGAGAGTATGCCATCCTTACGCACTTCTAACTGCACCTCTCCCATCTGGTCCGTTCGATATACATGCGTACCGATATTACTTAAGCGGTCCAAGACATCTGGCGCAGGATGACCATATAGGTTTCCAGCTCCTACTGAAATCACAGCCGTTCGGGGCTGCCAATATTCCAGCCATTCCTGCGAAGTTGAGTATTTGCTCCCGTGGTGAGCTATTTTCAAAACATCGAGGCGAGGCGGCTCATTGTTTTCTCGCAAACGACTTAGGAGCGCCAGCTCTGAATCCTTTCCCATGTCTCCTGTAAAAAGCCACTTCGTCCCCAGCATTTCCAGCAAGAGTACGACGGAATATTCGTTTTGCTCCTTCACAACCTCCGTATTTCCCACCGTTTCTGAAAAAGGATACAACACCCGTAGTCGGGTTACAGGATCTACTGGTATCCAATCGCTTTGCTCTCCAGCAAGCATCGGAAATTTGCGATCTAAGGCGGTTAGGAATAGTTTCTCAATGCCCTTATTGGGATTGTAGGTGCCGTTGAACACGAATTGCTTAACAGGAATTTGCTCAATTACAGCCTGAAGCCCTCCGCTGTGATCGGCATCTTCGTGGGACAACACAAGGAAATCCAATTGATGAACACCACGTTTTTTGAGCAACGGAACAAGCAGTTTTTTCCCTACTTCATAAGGATCTTTTCGTACTTTCCAACCCTCGCCAGCCTTGCTGAACGTAATTGTACCTCCGCCATCTATTAGGAGATTTCGGCCATATGGTGTTCGGATTAAAATGGCATCCCCTTGACCGACATCCAAAAATTGAACAAGTCCGGTCTTTTCGAGTCGGTCTGGGGAATAGCCTATCCACAAGAGGATAAGGAAACCTCCTACAGCAAGCCATAGCCCAATTATGTGTCTCCTGATCCCTCTATCTTGTACACTCTCTAACCTAATCGGCGGCTCATCCATGTTGCCGAGAAACCATTGCCGCCAAAACGGATTCCACACCAGCATGATCCAAGCCACGATCGCCATGCTATGCAACACATCCTTCGTTACTCCTTTCCTTGCCGCGTATAATGCCACCATGGCCATCAATCCCGCTCTTACAATGGACGGAGATGCCCCTGTCAGCAGTATGTAGAAGGGAAGCAGCCAAAAGCATATGCGCAAATACGTTTCTTTCGTTAGTTTTAAGCGCCGCATACCCCAGAAGCAAACGCCTAGGAACACAGCAACATTCAAGCCTGATATGGCTAAAATATGGGTCAGTCCCAGCTCCGAAAATTGCTGAAAGCGTTCGGGATCCAGATCGTCGGTCAACCCGATCAGCATGCTCTTCATAAACCCCGCCTGCGGCGCGGGGAAAATCAGGTCCATGCGGCGGCTGAGGCTCTCCCGCAGCAGGTCGTTCCAGCGCAGCAGCTGAACTGCGCTGTAGCGCGCAGCCGCAGGCTGCACCTGCGCCTGATCCACCCCTTTGGCCAAGAGCTGCCAATGGGTGTGGTGAAGGCGCAGATATCGGCGGTAGTCGAAGCCGCCGAAGTTACGGGCCAGGGACGGGCTGCGCAGCGTCCCCGTGAGCGTCAGGGCGTCGCCTCGGCGCCAGGCCGACGCCACCTCCTGCTGCGCCTGCGCCAGCAAGCGCAGCGAGACCTGCACGCTTTCCCCGCCGAGCGGGAAAGCGTGGCCCTCCTGGAAGCGGATGGACTCCGCTTCCATGGTAAAGCTGGCCCTGTCGCCATCGACGGTGACAGGGGAACTGAACCGGCCGAGCAGCGTGACTTCGCGGCCGTCCGGGTTCTCCTGCTGCGCGAGGGGCAGCAGGGCTGTGACGTTGCGCTGGTCGGTCCATTGGAAGTATCCGTAGGCTACTCCGACCAGCAGGAGAGCGCACAGCGGCTGTCTGCCGGGCAGCCGCAGCAGGTGGATGACAACGATCGCCGCAAGCATTAGCGCGCTCGTCGTCATCGACAACCACGGCAGCTCGCTGTAGAGCGCGAGCACATAGCCAGTTATCCACAGACAGCATCCTATAACAACTGGTCGTTTCATTTGAGTTTGATCCTCCATTCAAGATAAACAAAAAACCTCATTCCGACAGAGCCTTTTGAATTAGGCTGCTGCTGGAATGAGGTTCTTCCTCAATATCGATTTAAAATTGATTAATTCACGACGTCAGATACAGTGCCAGGCGGAGGTTCATACCCTTCCATAGAGCGGAAGGTGATGCCTCTAGCAGACATTAACTGGTTGACTTTCTCGTTATCCTTCGGATAGCCGCGATGGAAAACAATCTCGGTCACACCGCTGTTAGCGAGCATATTTGCACAAGTCCAGCAGGGCTGATCGGTGACATAGACGGTAGAGCCCTCCCGATCCTCGCGATCTGTAAACAGAAGAAGATTTTGCTCGGCGTGGATGGTGCGAATACAGCGCTGCTTGCGCACTACTTCCTCAACATCCTCCACCACTTTCAGCTCGATTTCTTCAACAAGCATGCAGCCTGCTTCTGTACAATCAGCTACCCCCATTGGAGCACCATTATAAGCAGTTCCGAGCAGCTTTTTGCCTTGAACAAGCACAGCTCCGACGTGCCGTCGATTGCATCTGGAACGCGTGGAAGCCATATAGGCAATATCTAGAAAGTAAGTATCCCAGTCTTTGCGGTTACTCATCGTAAGCTCCCCCTCCCATGTGTCCTATATATTCCTTTTTTCATTTCTAGTATTCTCTCATACTTCATCTCCAAATGGAAGAAAGGACTATATTGAAGTTACGTAAACAAGAGGCTTCAGCTTCTCCAGCATTTTATCCCCAATGCCCTTCACCTCCGTTAGCTCTTCAACCTTGCTAAATCTCCCTTTTTTCATGCGGTAATCCAGAATTGCTCTTGCTTTGCTCTCACCTATCCCTGGCAAATCATTTAATTGCTTAAGCGTTGCGGTGTTCAAATCCAATAGACCATGAGAAGGCGGCGGTGATGGGCTCGCAATAGCTCTTGCATCTGGGCTTGGACTTCCTTTTGGCTTCGATATAGGTGATTCAGAAGTGATGTTTGCAATTGAGGCAGCCGGAGACGCGCCTGGGGTGGAGGGAGTTGAGGTTTCAGAGGTTGCGGAAGTTGCAGGAGTTGAATGAGCAGCAGAAGCAGATGAGGTTCCTAGAGCTGTTTCCTCCCCTTCCACGATCAGAGCTTCTATTTGCGCATTCACGGGTTCAAACCCCGTCTGTATCATCGATGACCGTCCTCCTGTCATATAAGGCCACACGATAAAAACGACAAAACAAACAATTATAGAAAGATACAGATATTTTCGATATCGAAATACGATCACGAATTCCCTCCTAACATTAAAAATTAACAGGCATAATAAAAAAACAAGCTAATCTTTCATAATGACAGAGAAGCGTGCATATACATGAAAAAGCATCCGAATGGCATCCAAAACTAACCCCGTTCTATAAATATTAACGAAAGTGACTGATTTTTTCGGGAGGGATTACTAGATGAAAGCAGGATTCATCGGTACTGGCAGTATGGGAAGTATTCTGATTGAAGCGTTCATTCATTCTGGGGCTTTCAATCCGGAGCAAATAATTGCAGGAAATCGTACGATTCGTAAAGTTGAGCTTCTTGCGGAGACATATCCTGGGCTTCTGGTAGCCCAATCGAATAGAGAAGTCGTGCTGGAGAGCGATATTATTTTCCTTTGTGTGAAGCCTTCTGAATTTAAAAAGGTTATTGATGAAATTAAAGAGGACGTGCTTCCCACCCAATTCATCGTATCCATTACAAGTCCTGTGCTGATCAAGCATTTGGAAGGTCTTTTGCCATCGAAAATAAGCAAAATCATTCCAAGTATTACGAACTATGTATTAAGCGGTGCTACACTCTGTATTCATGGTAATCGGATGCAGCCAGAGGATAAAGAATGGCTTGAAAATTTATTCGCTCATATCTCGTCCCCGATTCGGGTCTCTGAAAATTATACACGTATCTCATCCGACCTATCGAGCTGCGGTCCTGCATTTCTTGCCAATTTCGTTCAATCTTTCATCGATGCAGCGGTTGAAGTAACAGGCATCTCCCCTGAAGAAGCAACTCTGCTTGCTAGTGAGATGACACTTGGAACAGGCAAGCTGCTGACGACGGGCGGATTCAACCCTGTGACCTTGCGGAAACGCGTCTCTGTGCCCGGCGGTATTACAGCCGAAGGATTGCGTATTTTGGATGAAGAACTTTCCGGCGTTTTCTCACGCGTCATCCGCGCTACTCACGCCAAATATCAAGAAGACCTTGAGAAGACTGAGCAGCAATTAACAATCAAGCAGCAGTCTTCTCAATAGTCTTTCTTTTGACTAGCCTACAACGATGTTCACTAACTTCCCTTTTACAACAATCAATTTGCGAACGGCCTTTCCGGCGGTCGCTTCTTTGACTTTATCAAGATCAAAAGCGATTTTCTCCATCGCAGCTTCATCGGTATCTTTTGAAATCAGCACGCGGTCCACAATTTTGCCGTTAACCTGTACCACGATCTCAATTTCATTATCGACGGTCCAAGCTTCGTCATAAGTCGGCCATGGCGTGTACGTAATCGACTCCGTACCACCAAGCTTCTCCCACAGCTCTTCCGCCAAATGCGGTGCAAGCGGAGACAACATCTGAACGAAGTTTTTCATTGCTTCGAGCGGTAAACGCTCCGTTTTGTAAGCTTCATTGACGAAAATCATCATTTGGCTGATTGCCGTATTGAACCGCAGTGCTTCGAAATCCTCGGTGATTTTTTTGATGGAACGATGCCATGTTCGTTTGAACGTGTCACTTCCAAGTGTTTCATCCGCGCTGATTTTGGATTGAACTTGACCGTTCTCATCCACAAACAGCCTCCACACACGGTTCAAATAGCGGTAAATTCCGTCCACACCCGTCGTATTCCATGGTTTTGTCGCTTCAAGCGGGCCCATGAACATTTCGTAAATACGCAGTGTATCCGCGCCTTGATCGCTCACGATATCATCCGGATTTACAACGTTGCCGCGTGATTTACTCATCTTCTCCATATTCTCGCCAAGAATCATCCCTTGGTTCACCAGCTTATGGAACGGCTCTTTGGTATGAACAAATCCAAGATCATAAAGCACTTTATGCCAGAAACGGGCATACAGCAAGTGAAGTACCGCATGCTCTGCGCCGCCGATATATAGATCAACTGGCAGCCATTGCTGTTGAAGCTCTTGTGAACAGAACTCTTTATCATTGCGAGGATCGATGAAGCGCAGGTAGTACCAGCAGCTGCCAGCCCATTGCGGCATCGTATTCGTCTCGCGGCGGGCTTTCATGCCCGTTTCTGGATCGATCGTATTCACCCATTCCGATACGTTCGCTAGCGGTGATTCCCCTGTACCCGAAGGTTTAATTTCATCGACTTGCGGAAGCAGAAGCGGAAGCTGGTCAACTGGTACAGGCTTCATAGTGCCATCTTCCAGATGAAGAATCGGAATCGGCTCTCCCCAGTATCTTTGACGGCTGAACAACCAGTCTCTCAAACGGTAAGTGACCTTACCGCGGCCTTTGCCGCTCTCTTCAAGCCAAGCGATCATATGGCTAATTCCTTGCTCAATGTTCATGCCATCAATTGGTCCGGAATTCACATGAGCGCCATCTCCAGCATAAGCTTCTTTCTCTACATTGCCGCCTTGCACGACTTCAATAATCGGCAGATCAAACTGTTTAGCAAACTCCCAGTCACGTTGATCGTGTCCAGGCACAGCCATGATCGCTCCCGTACCGTAACCGCCAAGTACATAATCAGCGATCCAGATCGGCACTTTCCCGCCATTTACAGGATTAATCGCATAAGCACCGGTGAATACGCCTGTTTTGTCCTTAGCCAAATCCGTGCGCTCCAGATCGCTTTTGCGGGAAGCTTTTTCTTGATATTCCTTCACAGCAGCAGATTGCCCATCCGTCGTAATTTGCTCGACAAGCTCGTGCTCAGGGGCAAGTACGCAATAAGTCGCTCCGAACAAAGTGTCTGGGCGTGTTGTAAATACGGTCAGGCTCTTCTCTTCATGCCCTTCGATAGCAAATTGAACTTCAGCCCCAGTCGATTTACCGATCCAGTTGCGCTGCATATCCTTAATGCTCTCCGACCAGTCAAGCTCCTCCAGATCCTCAAGCAAGCGCTCAGCATATTCCGTAATTCTCAAAATCCACTGACGCATCGGTTTACGAATAACCGGGTGGTTACCACGTTCACTCAGACCGTCGATGACCTCTTCATTGGCAAGCACTGTTCCTAGTGCTGGACACCAGTTCACAGGTACTTCATCTACATAAGCAAGCCCTTTGTTGTACAACTGGATGAAGATCCATTGTGTCCATTTGTAATACTCCGGATCTGTCGTGGAGATCTCACGATCCCAATCGTAGGAGAACCCGAGCGATTTGATTTGACGACGGAAAGTATCGATATTTTTCTTCGTAAAGTCACGCGGATCATTCCCTGTATCCAACGCGTATTGCTCAGCCGGAAGTCCGAACGCGTCCCAGCCCATTGGGTGAAGAACGTTATAGCCTCTCATCCGTTTAAAACGGGACACGATGTCCGTTGCCGTATAACCTTCCGGATGTCCTACATGCAGACCGGCTCCTGAAGGGTACGGAAACATATCCAGCGCATAAAATTTCGGTTTATCCGAGTTTTCCAGCACTTTGAATGTTTTCTTGGCATCCCAATAACCTTGCCATTTGGGCTCAATCGCTTGTGGATTRTAGCCTTGTAATTCCTTTGTTTCTTTCGTTTCCTGTGTCATGTGAAATTTCCTCCCTGTGTACGGCTATAAGCGCCAAAAAACCCCTCATCGCTAGCGGATATCGCTAGGGACGAGAGGTTAGATTCCCGTGGTACCACCCTAGTTAACACGAGGCATACTTTGCCTGTGTTCACTCTGCCCCTTAACGCGGGTGAAACGATCCGGCTAGCGCCAACGTGCATGGCGATTCACCATCTAGCTCCAAGGCGAGTTCACATGACGGACATCTACCGGCTTCCACCCTTTAACCGGCTCTCTGCGAGATGCTGTGCAAGTTACTAATCCTCTTCCAAGCTTTGTGATCATCTGATTAGCTTTGATTATATGTAAAATAATGCCGTACTGTCAAGCGGCGGGGCTCCTTATGCTTTTATTTCCTTGCAATAAAGAAAGCCCGCTCTGTCAGCTTCGTAGGCTGTTCCCACGTAAAGTCAGCAGCCTTGTGTACTTCACGAAACCCTGCCGCTCGCAGCATTTGTTCTAGCCAATCTAGCTCATACGCACGCTGCTCATGCGTTTCATCAATCCGTCGGAACAGTTCCTTGCCGCCTTCCTCTTTGACAAAGATGGTCAATTCGTGCTGAATTTGAACTCTTTCCTCATCCAACTCGCTTGTCCAAATGTAGGCTACATCATCTTCGTTCAAGAAAAAGGGCTGAGACTCCGCATAGGCAAACAGCTGCTCAGGCGTATGCACATCGAACAGGAATAATCCGCCTGGCTTAAGGCCTTCATAGGTTTGACGAAAAGCATCTACGATGTCCTCTTCCTCTAGCAGATAGTTCAGACTATCACAGAATGATAGAGCGGCATCAACCGGTTCACCAATCTCCCACTCTCGCAAATCCTGCTGAAATAAGCGAACAGCTCCGCTGCGCGCAAGCTGAGGCTGCTCTCCTGCTTTCTGTTCAGCTACAGCCAGCATATCCTCCGACAAGTCTATTCCTGTCATCTGATAACCTTCTAGCGCCAGCGGAATCGTCAAATTGCCAGTACCGCAGCCGAGATCCACGATCGAAACCGGCTTCACGCCAAACCGCTCAAAGCTTTCTTTGACGAAACGAAACCAATCCTCGTAAGGCATACTGTTCATTAGACGGTCGTACGTATAGGCAAATTTCTCATAGCTCATTTTAACTAGGATTCTCCTCTTGTTTCAGATAGGTCCAATCGTCCTCCTGATAGATGAGCCCGTCTTTCATCAGCTTGCCTAGTGCACGCTTAAATGCCGCTTTGCTTAGGGCAAACCGCTCCTTAATGATATCGGCAGACGTTTTATCTGAAAATGGCATGGCATTTCCAGGTCGCGACTTTAACACACTAAGAATTTTCTCAGCATCTTCATCCATGCCTTTTTCCTTCGGTTGTCTCATGGACAGGTTCACGCGACCATCCTCTTCGCGAACGAAGGCGACTCGCACTTCAACAAGTTCGCCCACGCGAAGTAAACGTGTTCTCTCCGTAGGAGCGATGAGGCCGATTACACCGTAACCGAGAACGCCAGCTTCGCAAATAACGAATGTACCCATCTGCAGCGGTCTGTACACACGGGCTTTCACCCAGCGGTTGCTCCAGCTTGCGGGAGCACGCACACAAAGTGGAGCCAGATCGTCTTCCAGAGCCAGCTTCGCAATTAAGCGACCTTGACGGTCATGAGCTAACGTTGCAAACACCTTGTCCCCTACTTGAGGTCGCAATTCCTCGAATTCCGGCACATGACGATAAGGAAGAAGCAAGTTGCGGCCTAATCCCATCTCCAGAAAGTAACCAAATCTCGGGTGAATATCGACAACCTCCAGCAACCCGACTTCGCCCAACTGGATTAACGGACGTTTCATGGTAGCCATCAGCCTGTCCTGCGTATCATGGAATAAAAAGGCTTCCACATGCTCACCAGGTTTGATCTTGCCCACAATTTCCGCATACGGTAACAGTACATCCTGATAGCCGTCACTCAGAAAATAACCGTTAGGCGGAACTTCCCTCGCTACCTCAAGGGTAACGAGGGATCCTGCTTCCAGTCTCATACGCGCTCCACAACTTTGGCATCGGACCAAAGTCTTTCGATGTTATAGTATTCGCGATCATCGCGGTGGAATACGTGCAGAACAACGTCTCCTAAATCAAGCAGAACCCATCTAGCCGTGTCAATACCTTCATAACCTCTGATTGTAACGCCGTATTCGTGCGCTTTCTTTCTAGCTTCGCTGGCAATCGCCTGTACTTGTGTTTCTGAATTTCCGTGGCAGATAACGAAATAATCCGCAATCATGGATACGCCTTGCAGATTAAGAGTTACAACGTCTGCTGCTTTTTTATCCTCAGCCGCCTCAACGACAAATGCTAAAACTTCCTCTGGGTTTTTACTCATTCAATCAACCTCCATAAGTTAGGTGTTTATTTGTTGAATCAAATCATTCCGTGTCAAAATGGTAAGCGGATAAATTCGTTTTCCTTTTTCAATTAAAAACCGAATCGTAGAATCAAAACCGACAACTAGCGCCTTCTCCAAGCTGGTCTTGGCTTCTTCGCGGATGAGCTCAACCCCGGGGAATTCAYGGCCTGGCTCCATATAATCCGCTAAACATACGATTTTGTCCAGCAATGTCATCCGTTCGCGACCTGAGGTATGATACCGGATTGCATCCAATATCTCCTCGTCCTGAATACCAAATTGCGACTGAGCAATGAACGCCCCAGCATGAGAATGCCAAAGCTCCTTGTCAAAATCCAATAAATCTTGCGGCAGCCCATTCTCGCGAATAATCTTAGCTTGCTCCTGCACAGGCCAATACTTGCAATAGTCATGTAAAATAGCTGCAAGATCTGCCTTGACAGGATCTCCACCGAATCGCTTCGCAAGGATGACGCTTGTTTCCATGACACCAAGTGTATGGAGCCAGCGCCTCTCGGGCATCTGTTCTTTAACTGCGGCGATTAGCTTCTCACGCTTCATACAATCGGTTCACCTCCATGTAACCATTCACGACTTCTGGAACAAGGTACCGGACCGATCGTTGCTGCCCTCGCTCCTCGCGAATTGACGTGGATGAAATTTCAACAAGCGGCATAGGGACAATGGTTACACGGGAGCGGATGTTAGCCGACATATGCGCCATATCCAGTTCGTAGCCAGGTCTGGCTAAACCGATAAAACGAATATGCCGCACGATGTCATCGATGCGATGCCACTGCGGCAAATATTGAACCATATCTGCACCTATAATATAAGCAAATTCTGTAGTGGGATATTCTTTGCGCAGCAATTCAATCGTATCGATACTATAAGATACGCCGCCTTTACTGATTTCGATATCAATCGGACGAAAAAAAGGATTCCCTTCCGCAGCAAGGCAAACCATCTCCCAGCGCTGCTGCGTAGTGGCCTTCGGCGCATTGGGCTTATGCGGCGGCACATTAGCCGGCATCAGCCAGACTTCGTCTAATCCTGCTTCCACCCTCGCCCGCTCCGCTGCGATCAAATGACCGGTATGGATCGGGTCAAAGGTTCCACCCATAATTCCGACAAGCATGCTTACACCTCTTTAGCTCGGCAGTTCAATCTTTTTCTTATCACGCGATTCTTTGTAAAGCACGACCATTTTACCGATCACTTGTACGAGCTCAGCGCCGGATTTCTCGGACAATTCAGCGCCTACTTCAGCACGATCTTCTCCACTGTTGTTCAGCACTGTAATTTTGATCAATTCACGAACTTCCAGCGCTTCTTGGATGTGACGGATTAAGTGATCGTTCACGCCGCCTTTTCCTACTTGGAAAATTGGATCTACATGGTGCGCTAGCGAGCGCAAATAACGTTTCTGTTTGCCTGTTAACATTGATGTCCCTCTATTCATTCTTATTCAGCTAACGACTGTTCTACCACCTGTCTCATCGCCGCAACGGGCGCAGGTTGACCAGTCCAGTATTCAAAAGCAAAAGCACCTTGATAAATAAACATGCCTAGTCCGCCATGAATGCGAGCTCCCAAGGCTTCAGCCTCTCGAAGGAACCTCGTAATACGCGGATTATAGATCAAATCACTAACGAGATGATGTTCTCTTAAAAGTTCAATCGGCATCGGGAGTTCATCCGTGTGTGGATGCATGCCTGCCGAGGTTGTATTCAGTACGAATTCCACTTCATCTACGACATTYGAAATCTCATCCAGTCCAAGACCGATTGTCTTCGTAAAAGCGCTGATTGTCTCCGCAAGCTCCAAAGCACGCTCTTTGGTTCGGTTTGCAATATAAATGCAGCCTGCTCCCTCTTTGGCGAGCGCATAGGCAACACCTCTAGCGGCTCCGCCTGCTCCGAGTACAAGAACACTTTTCCCCAACAAGTCAATGCCAGTCTCTTCTTTGAGCGATCGTACATAACCGATACCGTCCGTATTGTAACCGATGAGCTTGCCGTCTTCATTCACGATTGTATTCACCGCGCCAACGACCCGAGCTCCCTCGTCAATCTCGTCCAGATACTGCATAACTTCTACTTTATGAGGAATCGTGACATTAATTCCTCGATAACCCAGCGCCCGAATCCCCCGAACTGCTTCCCCAAGTTCGTTAGGACGCACATGAAAAGCAGCATAAACCGCGTTAATGTCTGCTTCTTGAAAAGCACGATTCAGCATGATGGGAGAACGGGAATGCCGAATCGGATCTCCGAAAACCCCATATAGAATCGTATGACTGTCAATCGCCCGGCTCTTCTCCATGGTCTGGTCCCCCTATATCAATGACTCCCGTGTGATAACCTTGATCCCCTTCGGTGCATGAACGGCAAGCTGTGAACCAGCTAGGCTGTTCACTTTGATCCAACCTAGGCCGGAGATGAGCACATCCATTTGCTTCCCCTTAGGAATGTTCAGCCCGTGCTTCACAAGCGGAGGCAGTTCGTCCAAATCCTCTTCATTCGGAGGCGCAAGCATGACACCTTTGTGATCTGCGTACAGATCATCTGCCCGCTCCAACTTCGTGCGATGTATTYGGATCGCGTTGGACGTGTAGCATGTGAACGACTGGTGGTCGCCTTTTATAAAATCAAACCGAGCTAGCGCGCCAAAAAACAACGTTTGTTCTTCATTCAACTGAAAAACAACCGGTTTGAGCGGCTTATCTGGCATGATACGAACCAAATCACGTTTCTTCACAACCTCGGTTAGACGGTGCAAGTGTACAATCCCCGGCGTATCTACGATAAACCGGCCATCGTCGAGCRGGATTTTGACCAAATCCAGCGTCGTGCCCGGGTATTGGGATGTTGTAAGCTCCGCTTCCAAATCGCTGTAATCGCTGATTAAACGGTTAATAAGCGTCGATTTGCCGACATTCGTAGCACCAACAACGTACACATCCATGTCACCGCGGTATTCCTGCACTGCGGTAATTACGCGATCGAAACCGATGTTTTTCTTCGCGCTGCAGAGCACAATGTCAACAACCTTAAGGTTGGCCTCTTTGGCTCTACGCTGCACCCAGTTGATGATCTTGTTGGCATTGGTCACCTTCGGCAGCAAGTCAATCTTATTGACGACAAGCAGCACCGGATTCGATCCGACAAAACGACCCAAACTGCTGATCATGCTGCCTTCAAAATCAAAAATGTCCACAATCTTCACAACTAGCGCCTTGGTTTGGCCGACATGTCCAAGCAATTTCAGGAAGTCGTCCTGCTGCAGCGTGATACTCGATGATTCATTATAATGCTTGATCCGGTAGCAGCGCTGGCAAATAACCGGTTCCTTCTGCAGCGCTTCTGCCGGAATAAATCCGAGCTTGCTTTTGTCTTCTGTTTGCAGCAATACGCCGCATCCCGCACAATGATTAATCGTTTCTGTACTCATGAAACCTCCTAATTCTTCATCCTGGCATTCGCCCATTTCTCAATCCGCCGGTTAATTCGTGTGAAAAAACCTTCGTCATTAATAGAAATCGGATTTACCAGAATCGTGTAAAGCCCCATTCGATTGCCGCCAAGTACATCCGTCAGCATTTGATCGCCTATGACCGCAGTTTGTCTCGCATTCGTACCAAGCAGCTTCATAGCTCTGTGAAATGAAACGTTCCATGGTTTCTTGGCTCTGTGAATGAATGGAATGCCTAACGGCTCCGCAAAGGCGGATACGCGCCCATGATTGTTGTTGGACACGATGACGACCTTGAAGCCCATCTTCTGCAATCGGTTCAACCACTCTATTAACTCTGGAGTCGCATGCGGATCGCGCGCGCCTACGAGTGTGTTATCGAGATCGGTAATGATACCGCGAACACCAAATCCCCATAGATGATTGGCATCAATATCATAGATTGTATGCACGGACTGTCTGGGTACGAGCTTTTTCAGCAAACCATTTCCCTCCACTGCTTCCTCGACATATACGAGAAACTATACCATAGTGACCCGTTTGTTGCAAAAAGAAAAGAACATATTTTCCCACTAGGTACGGGCTGGAAGCGGCAGCCAGTTCAGGACATTTTGAATTTTACGATCCCAATAGCCCCACTCATGTTCCCCGGGACCTTCCTCATAGGTCAAGTCCAGACTCAATTCCCTGCAATAATTACGGAAACGGATATTATCTTCATATAAGAAATCTTCCGTGCCGCAGCACTGATATAAGGCCGGCTTCGGTCCCTTGCTAACATTCACCTGCTCTGCCAAGTAGAACAAATCATTCTTACTACCTTTGATAGTCGTCACATCGCCATAAATCAGCTTGAATTCATCCGGAAAGTTCAATGCTCGATGCGAAATATCTACGGCGCCTGACAAGCTGGCAGCAGCAGCAAACCGATCTGGATGAGTAAGCGCCAGCTTCATCGCGCCATATCCACCCATCGACAATCCCGCAGCATAATTCAATTCTCTTTCCTCAGCCAACGGGAAAAAGGATCTAGCAATCGCCGGCAGTTCCTCGCTAATAAACGTCCAGTACTTCGGACCTGCCGCCATATCCGTATAAAAACTGCGGTTAACAGCTGGCATAAGAACAGCAATCCCTAGCTTGGCCG
>NZ_JBFTQB010000057.1:0-13234 GCF_056398785.1 Paenibacillus sp. 01T422
GGTATATACAACGACACCTGTAAACCCTCTATATGAGACGCTTCATTTTCCCAAAGATATGACCTCCGCGCGCATCGTAGATATTAATTTGTACAATAACGACGTCAATGTCATTAATCCGCCCAGAGTGGATGACGGGAGATTCTCGCACGAGCGTGATATTTTGAATGCCGAAATTCGCAGTAAAATGAAGTATAACAATAATTCGGTCAGCTACCAGACCTGGACGGCAGACGACCAGAATGCGATGTTTACGAACGTAACCCTAGACAGCGCTGCTGCCGGTCCGCAAAGAGTGAAAATCCAACTGACGAGTCCGGAGCTTGCCGGAGTGACGAAAACGGTGGGAACCGACGGCAATGCCATCTGGTTGACAAGGTATGACGAAACAGGATTTGTGTTCCGGGGAGCGACAGCAACCAAAGTGATCACGGGCAACTATATGATGGGAGCGGACAACACTATTGTGTTGACACTGAATCCAGGTGAGACGGCGAAGATCGCTACTGTGCTGTATACGCACAGCGGACTGAAATCGCCAAAAGGAACTGGCTCCATCCTCGTCACCAAGGATATAACGACTGTGAAAAATATCGCTTTACAGAAATTAAATGCCATAACGGAAGCGTCAATCAATACAGCCCGTACCTACCACCTGAACTGGTGGAAAAGTTATTGGTTGAAATCGTATGTGAAACTAGCCGACCCGATCATACAGGATTATTATTTCACAAGTCTTTATGTTCTGGGCAGTGGTATTCGTCAAACGCCCGATTGGGCGGAGCACCCGAATGTTGTCGGAGGTTTGACCGGCTTGTTCGTTTCGAATGATAATTCAGCAGCCGACGGAAATGCCGTTTTGAACTATAACTATGAAGCGCCATTCTATGGCGTGCATTCCAGTAACCGCTCGGATATGATGCAACCTTATTACGCAGATGTCGTAAATGGTTTAAGTTCCTGGCAACATGAAACGGCTGATAGAGGATATCAGGGCGTTCAGACAGGCAGACAACATCAACAAATTGGAGCTTTCTACGGTATGATGGCGCCCCATCCGGTTGCAAGCGTAAAAAATCCCCGACTTTCCAGCGACCAAAAGACAAATGTGCTTCTATATACGCGGGCCATGCTGTGGGATTGGCAGTACAACCGAAATGACGAAGATCTGAGAAGATTTATCTATCCTTCCATTAAACAGACCATACAGTTCTACACTGATTTTGTGGTTTTAAGACAAGGTGGAAAATACTGGGTGGAAAATAGCGCAAATAACGAAGGTGGATTTAACATTAATGCGTCCATGGACATGGGCTATATCCGAACCACATTTACAAGTTTTATTGAAATGGCGCAGCGCTTAAATGTTGATGCTGATTTGGTTGCCAGATGTCAAGAGATCCTTGCCAATCTGTCTCCGATTCCGACAAGCACGAACAACCCGACGACAGTTAGCAACTTAGCCCAGCTTGGCTTTAGCAATGACAAGGAGATTTTTGTAGGCGGCGTTGAGACCACCAACGCGATTCAGGTTAGAGTATATGATTTGCCGTGGGCAGCCTATATCTCGAGCAACAACCAGCCTGTTGTCCTGGAAGGCTCCGTTCACCCGAGTGAGCTGATCAACATCGGTTCGGACCCTGCCTTGCTTCAGATTGCCAAGGATACAGTCGAATACGGCGACTATCTAAATCCGCATACGAATGGCGGTGTAGCAAATGGCTTCCCGAAATCGTACACCATTGCAGCAAGACTAGGTTATAATGCCGATAAATTAACGGATATACTCCATAGAAACCTGAGTATGGATGTATATAGTAATTACTACTTTCAGCCAGAAAATTTCGAAACTACTGGTACGCTGGAAAGTATCAACAGCATGCTGCTGCAGAACGAGTTGACCGACTTAACTGGCGGAACACGTGAAATGCGCCTGTTCCCGGCGTGGAGCAAAAACTACGATGCCAAATTCGTCACATTGCGTGCGAAAAATGCCTTCCGGGTGTCCAGCGAATTGAAAGACGGAAAAGTACTGTCGGCCGAAATCATCAGCGATGCGGGCAATCCTGTCACCTTGGTGTCCCCGTGGGCGAATGGCCTTGTTGTACAAGACAGGAACGGTAATACGGTTACTGCAACACAAGGGACTACACGTCATACGAATGAGGTTACCTATACATTCAACACCGTTGTTAATGGCGTGTATACGATCACGGAAGCTAACTAGTTTTTGAATACAAAACTGCCGCTATCCAGCCTTATGGCTAGGTAGCGGTATTTTTCGTGGGAGAAAGGTGCATTTATTCCCAATTTTGCAAAAAAGTACAGGCTGCCGGAAGTTAATAAAGAAAATGAGCAGTATACTTGATCTAAGTTTCGTCTGTATAGTTAGCTTGCAATGCTATTTAAAGAATAAATAATGGAAGGAGGCAACTTGGCAACAGTGATGTCGTTAATGCTTCTTTGGCTTTTGACTGGTTGAGGGACTTGAGGTCAACTTCAGCAAACCAAACTAGGAGGTATTTTATGGGTAAAAGTCATCGATTTATGAATCGGATCTTTAGGAAAATGGTTGCCGGTGTATTGGCAGCAAGCATGTTCGCAACGATGCAAGTGACTTTCGTGTCGGCATCGCCCAATGAGCAATCATTGACGAAATTACCGGGCGTTGTGGTTACGGCGAGCAGTGAGTGGAATGGCATGAAAGCGATCAGAACGATAGATGGAAGCGTCTTCGGAGATGCYAATACCTGGACATCCCACCAYAATGTAAGSCCGCATTGGYTRAARATTCARCTTCCGTCWAACCAAACAATATCCAAGTATGTTCTTCACCATTATGGGGTATTTGGAAACAAAAATTTGAATCCTGTGAGCTTTAATGTAAGCGTTAGCTTGGATGATGTGAATTGGACGCAAGTC
Source organism: Paenibacillus sp. 01T422 (assembly GCF_056398785.1). Taxonomy (NCBI): domain Bacteria; kingdom Bacillati; phylum Bacillota; class Bacilli; order Caryophanales; family Paenibacillaceae; genus Paenibacillus; species Paenibacillus sp. 01T422. The sequence continues at coordinate 2,923 of NZ_JBFTQB010000057.1, forward strand.
GATCAGGTGGATAAAAATATTTATGATGTCACACAGCGTACGCTTGCAGCGCCTGTAACTGCCCGGTATATTAAGGTCGATTATATCACCCCTGAGCAACCCTTAGGGCAAGCTGCAGGAGCTATGGAAGCCCGTCTGGCTGAAATTGAGCTGTTTAGCAGCAGCGATGCGGTAAGCAGTCTGTACAATCCTGTTCCGGTTATAACTTTGAACGATCGGACGGTTGGCTACACAGGTGATCCGGTCAATTGGTATGTGGACGGCGCAACCACTCCGATTGCCTACAAAGGAGGTGCTGATTATACGCAAATCCCTTTTAAGTATCTGTACAAGAGGCATGGTGTCACGGAAGCTTTCACGGAAATAGCTCCATTCCAAATCGGCCAGTATGATGTCAAAGCACTATTTGATGGGAATGACACATATAGCAGTGCTTCAAGCAATGTATCACTTCTCACCATAACCAAAGCCACAGTTAACCTCTCTCTTGAGAGTAAGTCCTTCACTTATACAGGAATTAACGTGCCGACGTCAGGCGCCGTTTCCTACCCAATTAAAGTACCTTATATTTACAGATATAAAGCTCTTACGCCTGGAGCGACATGGCGGAATGCAGCACCGATAGAGGTTGGCACCTATAAGGTGAAAGCTGTATTTAATGGAAATGACGTTGCCCTCCCTGCGGAAAGCAACGAAACGACGATGACGATTGTTCCAGCCTCCCCCACAACGAATTGGACGGAAGTAAGTACACTCTTAGCCGGACTTACGGCCAAACAAACGAGCGAAGTGGATACGGGCATAAACAACAAGTATACGAATACGGGCATGCTGATGGGAAATGGAACATTTGGTGTTGTTTCTGATGCCAAAAGAAATCAGCAAAGCTACTTCCTGGCTAGCGGCGATGCCTGGGGCGCTGGGAAAATTATGAATGCTCAGGTGACATTTGCAAACGGAGATCCCCTTACTCCAGCCCCTCCGAAAACTCCACCCCCTTTTACATTCAGCTCATCGAATACAAAAGCAGATAATGAGGCGAATCCACAAAACTACAGTCCAGCCTATGCCTTCGATTCAAATGAGGGAACGGAGTGGATATCTTATACGCAAAAAGTTTCACAAACAACAGGATTACCTCGCCCTTTGGAAAAGTGGGTTAGTGTGCAAGGAAAAGATCCATTTACTTTTAACAAGATTGAAATCAAGCATCATAGTGTTCTTTTTCCTGAAGAGGCGAAGTATAACCTTTATAACTATGACATCCAAACTTCCAATAATGGAACGACTTGGACGACGATCAAAAGTGTTACTGGCAGTGTATATTCGTCGGTCTACTCAAATACGTTTGATTTTGCAACGCCGATCACAACCAAATACTTGCGGGTAGACACCACGACACCTGTGAATCCACAATATGCAACACTGCATTTCCCGAACGATATGACTTCTGCGCGCATTACGGATATTAATGTGTATAATAACGGTGCGAATGTGATTAATCCCCCTCCACCAGCGGATAACGGGCGTTTCTCGCACGAACGCGATATTCTCAATGCTGAAATCCGCAGCAAAATGGAGTATAACAGCAATTTGGTCAGTTACCAGACTTGGGTAGCCGATGACCAGAATGCCATGTTTACGAATGTTACTTTGGACAGCAGCGCTGCTGGGCCACAAAATGTCAAAATCCAGTTGTCGAGTCCAACAACGAGTGGAATCACCGATGTAACGGGAACCGACGGCAATGCGATTTGGTTGACCCGAGATAATGAGAAAGGATTTGTTTTCCGGGGAGCAACGGCAACCAAAGTCATCGATGGCAACTATGTCATGGGAGCGGGCAACGTGATTGTGTTGACGCTCACTCCTGGAGAGAACGCGAAAATAGCTACCGTGTTGTATACGCACAGCGGTTTGAAAGAGAAGGAAGGAACAGGTTCCATCCTGGTTACCAAAGATATAACGACCGTCAAAAATATCGCTGTTCAGAAATTAAATGCCATCACGCAAGCATCCATCAATACTTCTCGTACCTATCATTTAAACTGGTGGAAAAACTACTGGCTGAAATCGTATGTGAAATTAGCCGACCCGGTCATACAGAATTACTACTTCACTACACTGTACACGCTGGGCGCAGCTATTCGTCAGACACCAGATTGGGCTGAACATCCGAATGTGGTAGGCGGCTTGAGCGGTCTATTCAATACCAATGATGATACGGCAGCACTAGGTCGAGCTGTTACGAACTATAACTATGAGGCCCCCTTCTATGGTGTGCATTCCAGCAACAGGACGGATATGCTTCAGCCCTATTTCGCTGATGCTGTGAACGCCTTGAGCTTCTGGCAGCATGAGACAGCAGATCGAGGGTATCAAGGTGTACAAATGGGCCGACAGCACATTCAGTTAAGCGCATTCTACGGGGTTATGGATCCGCATCCGATTTCAACTGAGAAGAACCCCAGATTGTCCAGTGACCAGAAGACGAATGTTCTTCTATACACGCGGGCATTGCTGTGGGCTTGGCAGTACAACAGAAATGAAGAAGATCTGAAGAGATTTATTTATCCTGCAATTAAACAGACGATACAGTTTTACGTTGATTTTGTAGTTAAAAAAGAAGACGGGAAGTATTGGGTTCTCGATAGCGCCAATAACGAAGGAGGATATAATGTCAACGCCTCCATGGACATGGGCTACATCCGATCGACATTCAGAGACTATATGGAAATGGCGCAGCGTTTGAATGTAGATGCGGATTTGGTTGCCAAATGCCAAGAGATCCTTGCCGATCTGTCTCCGATTCCGACAAGCACGAACAACCCTACTACTGTAAGCAATTTAGCTGCACTTGGCTTCTCCAACAACAAGGAAATTTTTGTAGGCGGTATTGAGAGCAGTAATCCTATTCAGGTGAAATACTACGATCTTCCTTATGCTGCCTATATCTCGAACAACAACCAACCGGTTGTTATGGAAGGCTCCGTTCATCCGAGTGAATTGATCAATATCGGCTCGGACCCTGCGCTTCTCCAGGTCGCCAAGAATACCTTCGAATATGGGGATTATTTAAATCCACATTTCAATGGCGGTACGCTCAATGGTTTCCCGAAATCCTATACGATTGCGGCAAGAATAGGGGTTGACGCTGATCTTTTGATGGAGCGGCTCCATAAAAATTTAAACATGATATACAACAGCAAGAAATTTTTTGACAGTGGTGCATCTTATGAAAATAGCGGTGCGCTGGAAAGTGTCAACAGTATGCTGCTGCAAAATGAACTGAACGCCATCACAGGCGGAACGTTCGAAATGCGCCTATTCCCATCGTGGAGCAAAAAAGTGGATGCCAAATTTGTCACTTTACGTGCGAAAAACGCGTTCCGGGTATCCAGTGAATTGAAAAATGGCAAGGTACTGTCAGCTGAAATCATCAGCGACGCTGGTAACGCGTTAACCTTGGTATCTCCATGGGCGAATGGCCTTGTGGTAAAAGACAAGAACGGTAATACAGTAACTGCCACACAGGGTACTACGCGTAATACAAATGAGGTTACCTATACATTCAATACTGTTGTTAATGGTGTGTATACGATCACAGAGTCTAACTAGGGTTTGAATTAAAATACCGCTATCTCATCTTTCCTGCGAGATAGCGGTATTTTTATGATGATGTGCTCAAGCCTTGCTGCGTAATGATTTTTCTGATTATCGAGAAAAAAGTACAGTTCGAGAACAAGCAAGAACCTAAAAAGTACGGTCACTCCAACAAGTAAAAATAAAATGAACAGTTTACCATTTTTCAATGTGTAATTTACATTTAGGGTGTTAATCGAGTTTGAAAAGTAATGAATATGAAGGGGGTTCCGATCTGAGTATGACACAAAGTGATCAGCTTTTATTTGAACTTATGAAAAATGAGCTCTATACCCCGGTCATCGGAGATATATTGGACGAGCTAGGAAGGTAATCACCAATTTCTTTCACCAAGCATTCAACCGATGAAAGAACATATGACGCTAGCTGGGCGAGCTATGCCGGCGTTAATGATTCGCAATGCCACGAAAGTGTTTAAGGCGTTAGTTGAGCTTTAATAGATAGATCTGAAGTAAAGGTTTGCCCAACAAGCAAGAACAGGATTTCCAACCTCTGCCCCTACTTCCCTTCCAATGCCGAATCCCCTCGGCACAATAAAGAACCTAGCGGAGATCTGCGATCTCCCGCTAGGTTCATCTTATCTTATTAAGCCTCAAGCGAGCTAAGTGTCTTCTCTTCGCATTCCTTGGAGCAGAAGCTGTTATGCTCCTCTTCGCAATCCTCGCAGCATACATGCTTCAGGTGACATAAATCGTTCGCACAGTTGATGTAGCGATCCTCAGGTTTGCCGCAATGGTAGCATTTACCTACGATGATATCCTCGTCCGTCCGGTTGATAGGAACCGAAATTCGCTCATCGAACACGTAACATTTACCGTCAAAAAGGCGTCCCTTCACGTCTTCATCTTTCCCGTAGGTGACAATGCCACCATCCAGTTGATAAACCTCTGTGAAGCCTTCCTGAATAAGAAAGCCGGACAACTTCTCACAACGGATACCGCCTGTGCAGTAAGTGAGAATCGGCTTGTCTTTAAATTCATGGAGATTATTACGAATCCATTCTGGGAATTCGCGTGTCGTTTCTACCTCGGGGCGAATAGCGCCGCGGAAGTGACCGATTTCGTACTCGTAATGGTTACGTCCATCAAGGACGATAACGTCATCTTGTTGAAGTTTTTCGTAGAAATCCTTAGGCTTCAAATGTGTGCCTGTCAGCTCATTCGGATTCACATCTTCTTCGAGACGGAAGGTTACGAGCTCCTTTTTAGGACGAACGAACAGCTTTTTGAAGGCATGTTCTTCACTCTCATCAATCTTGTAGACCATATCTTTAAAAAGAGGCATTTGGTTCATCATGGCCATGTAGGCGTCGGTTTGTTCCACGGTTCCAGACAGGGTACCGTTGATGCCTTCAGGGGCGATCAGGATGCGGCCTTTGACGCCGAGCTTTTTGCAATAAGCCAAATGCTCTTGAGCTAATGCTTCATGATCTATCACATTAACGAATTTATAATACAACAAAATGCGGTATGGAGCGCTTTGTACTGTCATGATATTAAACCACCTATACGTATAAAATACATGCTCCTAGTAGCAGGAGCCCTAAGCATATAGTGACATAAAACCGTACATTTTTCAATCAAGCAGCAATTTTTGGATGGTGTGGAAAACCTCCTCCAAAGCAATCGCTAGGGATTGCAGCTGGTTTTGGATCAGGATCGTTTTTGATCCATCCAGAGGAGTGGACGGCTTCAGCGTCTCTTCGAGCGCTGTTGCCGCGGCATACACGCGATTGGCTGACAGGTTGCTTGATGAACCGCGCAGTGTATGCAGTAGATGTAAGGCCTCTTCATATTTGATTTGTTGAATGTCTGTAGTTAGCTGATCAATCACGTCTCTGGACTGCGCATGGAATTTCCGTAGCATTTGGTGATAAATTTCGGTTTTACCAAGCAGCCGTTCCAGAGCTTCCTCCGTATCCAGGCCAGGCGCGGCCATCTTCCCACTCAARCTCAGGCTGGTACTCACGGCGGCGAACAAGCGGTCAGGAATGATCGGCTTGGAGATCACTTCATTCATACCAGCGCGAATACAAGCTAGTCGCTTCTCTAAGGTAGAGTCTGCGGTGACGGCAATGATTGGAATATTCTTCCATTTGGGTTGAAGCCGAATACGCTTAGCGGTCTCAATTCCGTCAAGATCAGGCATATAGATATCCATCAGGATTAGTTGGTAATCGGAGGTTTCTAGATGCTGTAAGGCTTCAAAACCATTAGAAGCTACTTGAACGACGCCATTCATACTTTCCAAAAGGGAACGAGCCACGGTTTGATTGATATCATTATCTTCAACAAGCAGGATTCGTGGAAAGGATGGCCAAGCTTCTTTACTTTCAGGCTTCCCGGCATGAGAAGCCTGCTCGAAAGCATCCGAAGCAAAGCTGCCTGTAATATTTTGCAGGGTTTGATACAGAACGCTCCGGGAAACCGGCTTGACCAAGATCGCATGCGGTGCAGCCTGCACAGGTAATTGCTCCAAGGCATCCCGGCCTGGCAAGGTCGTATAAATGATCGTCTTCAAGTTGTTCCGGTTACATGTCTCCAGCATGTCTAACCATACTTCTTCCCCGTACATGTCAAAAGCCTCCATGTCGAGCAGAACTATATCCAGTGGAATGAGATCGACAGCTTTCCTCGCTTCCTTCCATGAATAGACACCTGCTGCTTCCGAACACATGGATTGCAGCGTTTGCAGAAGCACGCGGTGCAGCTCAGGGTGATCTTCTACGAGGAAAGCACGCAGCCGGAAGCGGGTCTGTGACTTCGTCGTTTGCAAGGTTAAAGCAAAAGGTATGTTGACGCGGAACACACTGCCCACATGAGGTTGGCTTGAGGCTTCAATCGTGCCGCCCATGTTATCAATAATGCTTTTGGAAATGACAAGTCCAAGCCCTGTCCCTCCGAATTTACGGCTCGTTACTTCATCAGCCTGAACGAAAGGCTGGAACAGCTTGGCGAGTTGTTCATCAGTCATTCCAATCCCTGTATCGCTGATCGTGAAGCAAATAGACACTTTGTCATCCTGAAGCTCCTGGGCATGAACGCGCAGCGTGACGGTTCCTTGTTCTGTGAATTTAATAGCGTTGCTGGTTAAATTGAGCAGCACCTGATACAGCCGCAAGGAATCGCCAATGAGGCCAAGAGGCACTTGCTCGTCGATATCACAAATAAAATCGACTGGCTTATGGCCGAGCAGCACGCTAAGCGTCTCGCAGACACGATCGATCGTATCATCCAGCAGGAAGGCATGATGCTCAATGGCCAGCTTGTCCACCTCCAGCTTGGAGAAGTCCAGAATATCGCTGATGATTTGCGACAAGGAGAGCGAGGATTTTGTGATTTTGGACATATAATCCTTCTGCAGCGGAGTCATTGCCGTTCGTTCCATCAAGTAGGACAACCCGACGATGCCATTGAGTGGTGTTCGAATTTCATGACTCATCCGCGCAAGGAATATACCCTTGGTCAGGTTGGCATCGTCAGCTTCCTGCTTCGCCAGGATCAGCTCATCTTTCGCCTGCAGCTGATCTGTAATATCCCGCGAAATGGCGGAGAAATAGCGTTMTCCTTTTTCAGCTGGCGTATGGGGAACGACCGTAACGGAGATGAAGATCCGGCGCTGCTCTTTCGTTAACGCTTCAGCCTCGAATTCCCAGAATCCTTCGCTTATCGCGGTAAGAAGCCCCTCTTCGAGATTAACATCACTTCTTATATCCACGTAATCGTTGAAATGATATTTCGCCGTTTTTTCATTCTCTAAGCCAATTAAATTTTTACCCGCTTGATTCATATAGAAAATGTAGCCCATCTGATCAAAAGAAAGGATGGCATCGCGGGCGCTTTCCACAATCGTAAGCAGCCGCATCTTCGTCTCATTGCTTTCTTTAATGTCGCTGATGTCGCGGGCAATGAAGACGTAGCCTTTGAGATCGCCCCCCGGATGCGTAATAGCGCTGACACTCAATTGGACGAAGAGGCGGGTTCCGTCGCTATGATGCCAGATCCACTCGCTATCTTCTTTCAGATGGCGAAGCGTGCGGATCACGAGTGCTGTGCAATCGGCAGGCACGAATTCCCCGAGTTCAATCGTGTATTTGGCTGCTCGTTCAACTAACTGGTCATGATTCAACCATATCAGCGGGGTAGCTTTTTTGTGCACGTCTGTGAATGTATAGCCCAGGAGCTCGGTCGCCCGGCGGTTCAGGTGATTGATTGTAAAATGTGGATCGGTAACGATCATCGCATATTGATTGTGCTGAATAAAAGCTTCAAATGGTTCAAAAAGCTCACGCAGATTTTCGATCATGCCATTCACGGAATGCGCAAGAGCGCCAAGCTCATCCTTGCTTTTGAACATCAGCGGCTTGATGTAGAAATCGCCGGCAGCCACAGATTCCGTGACACGWAGGATTTGTTGAATCCGTGAAATGATGAGCGAGTTCGCTGTTAAGCGAATTAGCAGGAACAAGATTGCGGCGGTTCCAACGATTAGTCCTACCGTCCACCAAAGCAGTGAACTGGCTGGTTCTTGGAATACAGCAACAGGCATGGAATAACCGAGATGCCAGTTTAAATTAGGCACACGGGCATAGAACCATTGTGCTCTTTGACCATTATCCAAATATTGGTCCAAATAACCAGCATCCTGTTGGAAGGCATCATCTAAAATAAAAGTCAGTGAAGGGTTAGTGGTGAAAATATTCTGTTTCAAAATTTTGCTGGCATCCGTATGGTACAAAATGGTTCCCTCATGGTTAACAATGACAGTCTGAACCCCTTTAAGGGGGGGATAAAGATGATCGCGGAAGGTAGCTTCTGCGTCTAGTGAAATATCCACGATACTTGTTACTTCTCTGTCTTCATTCCAAACAGGAGCAGTAATGGTAATGATATATTTGCCTGAATTTTCACCGATATAGGGGTCTGAAATGTATGTTTTGCCGAGTAAAGCCTCTTCAAACCTCCGCTCACCCTTAATATTCATCCTTTGACCCGTGGTAAGAAGGAGATTCCCGTCTGGATCCACGACGCCCATTGCCAGAAAGCGGTTGTTCCCTGTCTGCAGCTCTTGGGTTAGGTAGGCCAGCCGTTCCTGAACAGTTCCACGCTTCATGACGCTAACTCGACTTACCATCTCAACTTCGGCTAGGCGAATGGATAGGAAGTCATATAAATTTTGCGCAGAATTGGTGACAGAAGAGATGGATTGAGCTTTTATTTRCCCAATTAATTTATCTTTCGAAAGTTTATAATTCGTGAAGCCTACAACAGTTAATGAAATCGTAGTGATTAGAACAAGAAGAGTAACTAGCTTGAATCGTAAAGAAAGTGACATCAGAAGCCTCCAAGAATCGTCAAAATGTTAGGAAAACTTACAATTTAATAAGTGGATTACGTAATTCATTTAACGTATTCCATTTATGATCGTAGGTAACAGGATGATTTGAGTATACATCATTGTTGGATCATTCATTCATTACTTGGAGGGATTTCATTCATGCGTTTTACTGTAAAATCGAAAATGATGATTGTATTTGCCATTATTTTTCTCATGGTCGGAGGGTTAAGTTTAACCGATATGACGCGGATGGGCGTGCTGAAAGACAACAGTGCAGATATGGCTACGAATTGGATGATGGGTGTGCAAGTTATCGATGAGATTCATTTTAACTCGGAGCATATATTAACACTCTTCTATCAGAAAAAACTAGAGCCTGATGCGAAAAAACATGAACCCTTAGATGCAGGAATTGCTCAAGCGATGACAGGAATCGACAAATTGTTAGAAAACTATAAGGAAAGTCTTTCTGGGGACGAAGATACTGGAAAATTCAATGAACTTAACAAAAGTTGGGAAGAGTTCAAGGCGGCCTTCCTGATCAATAAACAACTTTCCGCTGATCCAACGAAAACGAAGGAAGCTGCTGAGAGCCTTCAGGCGCTGTCAACCGCATTTGGCAAAGCGCAAAAAACGATGGCGGAGATGGTCACTTTTAACCAGGACGGCGGAAAGCTGGCTGATCTTGAGAATAAGAACCTGTATCAAAAAAGCGTCATGATCTCGCTAATTGTACTAGGTACAATGATCGTCTTCATGCTGGTTGCTTGTTACATGCTCGTTAGCAACATCTCCACACCTGTCCGCAGAACGTCGCAGGCTTTAAACCGCATTGCAAGCGGCGATCTAACGGTGGAGCCGATTAGGGTGAAAAATAAGGACGAAATCGGCGACTTGGCAAACTCCGTGAATCAAATGGTCGAACACCTGCGCGATTCGGTGCATCACATGCTGCAAGCTGCAGGAAGTGTAGCAGCATCCTCACAGCAGTTGTTTGCCAGCTCGGAGCARAATACGTCCGCTTCCCAGCACGTGGCAACAGCTGTACAGGATTTTGCAAATGGTGCGGATATCCAAGCACAAAGCTCGATGGAGTGCGGCAGAGCCATGGAAGAGATGTCGGTTGGTATAGGGCGGATCGCGGAGATAACCTCTGATGTTTCGGAACTTTCCATTTCCGCTACGCAAATGGCGGAGCAAGGCACACACGCTATGGAGCGGGTAGTTAATAAAATGCAAGCTGTCAGCCATTCGGTTGATTCGGCGAATCAGGTCATTCAACAGCTGGAGAAACATTCCCAGAGCATTGGGC
>NZ_JBFTQB010000058.1:0-13210 GCF_056398785.1 Paenibacillus sp. 01T422
AATTGATTTATATTTTTATTAATTATACGACGAGGTGAAGACAATGTCCATGAAAGCAAGCATGATTGTCGACAAAGATTTCAAAATAGGAGAAGTAGATTCTCGTATTTATGGCTCGTTTATTGAACATTTGGGACGCGCTGTATATGGCGGCATTTATGAACCTGGGCATCCGCAGGCGGATGAGCAGGGATTTCGCGCGGACGTAATGGAACTGGTCAAAGGGCTGGATGTGCCTATCGTACGTTATCCGGGAGGTAACTTTGTATCCGGTTACAATTGGGAGGACGGTATTGGACCAATAGATCAGCGCAAGAAAAGACTGGATCTAGCCTGGCGCACGATTGAGCCTAACTTGGTGGGACTTAACGAATTCATGGATTGGTGCCGCAAGGCGAACACCGAGGCGATGATGGCGGTTAACCTAGGAACTCGTGGACCGGACGCGGCCAGAGATATTATTGAATATTCCAATATCACAGGCGGTACATACTGGAGCGATTTGCGGATCTCCCACGGGTACAAGGCGCCTCATAACATCAAAACCTGGTGCTTAGGCAATGAAATGGACGGTCCATGGCAAATTGGAGCCAAAACAGCTGCAGAATACGGGCGCACAGCCTGCGAAACAGCCAAAGTCATGAAGTGGGTCGATCCTACGATTGAGCTGGTAGCTTGCGGCAGTTCGAGCTTGACGATGTCGACCTTCCCAGACTGGGAAGCGACGGTCCTTGATCATACCTATAATCATGTTGATTATATTTCCCTGCATCAGTACTACGGCAATCGAGATAAGGATTCCTCGAATTTCTTGGCACAATCCATGGGTATGGATAGTTTTATCAATACTGTAATCTCAACAGCAGACTATGTTCAGGCCAAAAAACGCGGCAAAAAGAAAATTAACCTTTCTTTTGACGAATGGAATGTCTGGTATCACTCTAATGAAGCTGACCGTAAAATCGAGCCTTGGTCCATCGCTCCTCCGCAGCTCGAAGATATTTATAATCATGAGGATGCGCTCCTCGTAGGGTGTATGCTGATTTCGATGCTTAAGCGTGCGGATCGCGTCAAAATGGCATGCTTAGCGCAGCTCGTCAACGTTATTGCGCCAATTATGACGGCTAACGGCGGAGCAGCGTGGAAGCAAACGATCTATTATCCCTACATGCACGCAAGCTTGTTCGGGCGCGGAACGGTTCTAGTGCCACTCATTAAATCGCCTAAATATGATGCCAAAGATTATACGGATGTGCCTTATTTGGAGGCAGTTGCTGTTCATAATGAAGAGAAGTCTGAAGTAACGATCTTCGCGGTTAACCGCCATTTGTCGGACGCGCTTCCGCTTGAGTTGGATCTTCGCAGCTTCGGCGCATGTCAGGTTACCCAACACATCGTGCTGGAGAGTGACGATTTGAAAGCCGCGAATACGATAGACGCCCATGATCGTGTCAAACCGCACAATGGCGGCGATGCGGCGGTGGATTCGAATGATCAAATTCACGCAACCCTTGGGAAAGCGTCTTGGAACGTGATTCGGTTGAAACTGGCTTAGGTTCATTAGCTAGTCATTAAGCAATTAGACATGGTAAGGAGCACATGCTTCTGCCATGTCTTTATGTTGTTCTATTCAAGCATTTTTTACATCTTCTTTACAAAATAAATCGACCTTGCGTTTCACATACTATGACCAATCAGCTGCAGAAGTCTTTCCGGATTGCGATTTCTTTATTTTGCAGGCCATGCTCTGGTATGATGGAGGGAAATCATTCTTAAGGAGTTTCCTGTATGAAAATAAAGCTGCTGCTGATGGGCATGATCCTTTTATCTTTGGGGTTGACGGCCTGTGGAAATGGAAATAAACAACAAAATAACGCACTGACTACACCTGCACAAGCCGATCCACATAAGGTTTACCAAAACTTTTGCATCTCTTGTCATGGTAATCAATTACAGGGCGGAGAGGGTCCCAACATTCAAAAAGTCGGAGAACGTTTGACGGAAGATGAGATCATAAAGCGCATCCAAAAGGGTGGTGGTGGGATGCCGCCGTTCCAAGTCGCGCTCAAAGAAGAGGAATTGAAGGTGTTGGCTGCATGGTTGGCAGGTCTCAAGTAGAGGGAATAAATGGGTACCCTAAGGTTCCTTTAAGGTTATCTACATATTTTCTTCACAATTGGGGTTTAGAATAGGGGCAAGAGGAGAGTGATGCAATATGCACTTGAATTTGAAGCCCCGGAGCCGTCTTCGCAAGAAGCCGAATAAGAAGATGAGACCACAACGACTGGGTGCGACGATTTCGTTAGTACTTTTTTTAATCCTATTACCTGTATTATCAGTAGCCGGCATGGAGCTACTCGAGCGCGGCTCGCTGCATGATACGATGACTTGGATTACGTCCAATCAATCGCTTTTTTTATTAAATGCTGGAATCACCTTTTGTTTACTTATTTTTATTTATGCTTTGGTGGGATCTTTAGCGATCTCAGGAGCAATATCGACCTTACTTTTAGGCCTTATGGCTATCATTTCTTACATGAAGGTGACAATGATTGGGGAGCCATTCTTTCCATGGGATATTTTGCTTAACAAAGAAAGTATGGATATTGCCTCGCTTGTGACGGGTAAAGCCGCGCTGATAAGGATCGGAGCCATCATTGTCTCGATTATTGTCGTACTTGCTTTAAGATGGATTATTCCACGTGCCACAATTCCTATTATCTCAAGAATTGGTTTAGGGCTGTTCTCGCTCTATGCCTTATACGCTTTTGGGATCAAAACACCGTTGGCAGGTAAAATTCTGGACCATATTGGCGTGAATGAAATTGTCTGGAATCAACAAGAAAATTACGCGAATAATGGGACGGCGCTCGCTTTTACACTCAACGTCAAGAATTCCATCGTTCAAAAGCCGGAAACTTACAGTAATGAGTCCATTGGGGCTGTAGCGGCAAATATTGAGCAAGTATCCAGTACACAACCAGCTATGAAAAAGGCATCCGTCGATACACTGCAAGGGAAGAAGCCGAATGTTATCTTCATTATGAGCGAGGCATTCTGGGACCCGACCTTACTGACGAATGTGAAATTCAGTGAAGACCCGCTGCCTACGATCCACCGTCTGCAGAAAGAGTCGACTTCCGGTTACCTGTTATCTCCTCAATTCGGTGGGGGAACAAGCRACGTAGAGTTCGAAGTGCTCACAGGTAATTCTATGAGCTTCCTCCCAGGAGGATCTATCCCGTATCAGCAATATGTAAGTAAACCAGTTCCGAGTTTAGCGAGCTATTTTGCCAGTCAGGGTTATAAAAGCATGGGGATTCACTCCTACGAAGGCTGGTTCTGGGATCGTAACTCCGTCTATAAACAGCTTGGTTTTGAATCTTTCAAAAGCAGCGAGCATTTCGTGAATCCAGAAACGAAGGGTTACTTCATCTCGGATGCCGAAGTGTCTCGAAACATTATCGATGAAGTTGATAAAACAGAAGATCCGATGTTTATTTATACCGTTACTATGCAAAATCACGGTCCTTACGATGATCCGCGGTACGGTGAGAATCAGTTCAAGGCGGAAGGCAATTTGACGCCGCAAGCCAAAACGATTTTGGAAACTTACACCCAAGGTGCGCATGATGCAGATCAAAGTCTGCAAATGCTCATTGATCATTATCAAAATTCGGATGAACCTACGATGATTGTCTTCTACGGGGACCATCTGCCGATGCTTGGCCTCGACTACCAAGTGTACAAAGAAGCCGGGTTCATCTCCACGAGCAACGCCAATGCATGGTCACTGGAAGAAGTGAAGAAAATGCATAGCATTCCGCTAGTAACTTGGTCGAATTTCGATATGCCCAAGCAGGATATTCCGCTGCTCAGCGATTCCTTCTTAGGTTCTCACGTTCTGGATATGCTGCATATGGAGAAACCGGCTAACTTCGCTCTGAACGCGGAAATAGCCGCGCAAGTGCCTGGATTGTTGAGCAATCTGGTTGTGGATCAGGACCAAACGCTTCATGCGCAGGCACCTGATTCAGCCAAAGCACTCATTGACGATTACAGGAACGTCCAATATGATCTCCTCTTCGGCAAGCAATATTTGGCCGGATACGTGGACCATGAGTATTTAACGAAGGCATCGCAGCCTAGTTACAATGCCGAGTTTGATCAGTCTGACACGAAACTTCGGGCAACGGGGGAGAGCAGTAGTCCTCCGGAAGCTAAGCCTGTGAGCGCACAGTAAATCATAAATGAGGGGCTTCCAAAAAGTAGATAAATCTACTTGATGGCGGCCCCTCTTTTCTTTTAATTGGACTTATTCTCAAAAAAATCCGGGCAGTAGCTGCAGCCAGTGGCAGAATAACGGACCGTAGCCCCGCCACAGGTGGAAAATGTGCTTTTAACCCTTTGGGGTACACTCGATGGTGGTACAAGATGTAAAAAGTGCAGTAAATTCGCACCTAAACCAGCTATAGAAACGGAATGATGTAAAAAGTACATCAAATATAGCGACATTGCTCTATTTTCGATGGTATCGATGATATTAACTGCACAAAATGCATGATTATCTCCGAAACCATCGATAATACGAAAATTTGCTGCACTTTTTACATCAAATTAGGAAATGTTCGCTACGATTTCCCCTTGCGCGTCATCTCCGCAAGAGCAACCCACTGCTCCTCGGTCACCTCGAGCAGATCGTTGCGGCGCCCTGCAGAAAGTGGCAGAACAACGAACCGTAGCCCCGCCACAGATGGAAAATGTGCTTTTTCAGAGAAATGGTGGACCTCAAGCTGCCGTACATCAGGGCCATTGTGGATACTTTTTTTAGGATTCGATGATATGTCCGTGTCATCCAGTGCTGAACCTAGATCAAGGGGCTGATCCCTCAAGGTCTATTGACCTTTTGACCTTTTGGGATAGCCACTTTTACTGCAATCTCCCCTTTACAAAAAAAGTATTGCCATCCATAGGGTAATTTTGGTAATATGAAACTCCGTCTCTACGCTGCGGCTGCAGTGGAAAATCGTTTTTTTGTACGAAAAAACATAGGAGGTGTACGATGCTTTTCGCGGTTTTAGCCCGTAAGGCATACGCAAGGAATTTGCAGTATCGCGGTTCACATTTGCTCCACAATGCGGTCAGTGCGGTGTTTGGCTTCATTTATGCAAGTATTTGGTCGGGACTCGGGAGCGACTCCTCGCTCGGCGACTACGGAGCCAAAGGGATGGTCGGCTACATTGCTTTTAACCAAGCGATCCTATGGATTACACAATTTACGACGAACGGACTAGGACTCGAGCAGTCGGTACGCACAGGTCAGATTGCGGTTGATCTCATGAGACCCGTTCACTTGTTCTACCAGGCCATGAGCAGGGAATGGGGCCAAATATGGTACCAGTTTCTGTATAAATTTATCCCGATTTACGTCCTCTACTTTTTCATTTTCTCCTTACAGCTTCCACACAAGGCTTCGGTTTACGGCTGGACAGTGATTGCGCTGGTTGCAGCAGCCTATATCTCCATTTGCATGAACTATTTGATCGGCATTGCAGCCTTATGGACCACGGAATCCCGTTGGTTTTACTGGTTGAACTACTCCTTCAGCATGCTGCTCTCTGGATTCTTCATTCCGCTAGAATGGCTGCCGGGTTGGCTTCGCATTATAAGTAATTTCACACCTTATCCGTATCTTCTCTACTATCCAACTCGTATTTACATGCAGCTTGAACAAGGCACAATCGTGCTCGGAGCTCTACTTTGGGGCATCGGGTTTACTTGTGTCTGTATAGCCGTTACGCATGCGGTGCGAAGAAAGCTGGAGGTGCAGGGAGGATGATGTCAGCTAAGCTCTATCTCCTGCTGATCAAGGCGAGTTTACACAGCCGGATGCAGTATAAGTTTAACTTTATTTTCTCAATGGCCATGGCCTCATGCATACAGATTTCCGAATTTCTCATGGTGGCGCTAGTGATGATGCGTTTCGGCAATATCAAAGGTTGGACGCTCTATGAAGTCTGCTATCTCTATGGCGTCATGATGATCTCCAAAGCGATTTACCGTACGTTAGCTTCTGATGTGCATCATTTGGAAAAATATCTCGTATCCGGTGACCTGGATGCGTTATTAACGCGCCCTGTTCCCGTGCTGCTGGCGCTGATGACTCAGAATTCCCGTATTCTCTTCGCTGAAATTGCGCAGGGTATCGTCTTACTAGTTATTGCAATGCGAGCACTTATGGCTAACGGGCAGATCGAGTGGTCAGCCGTTCCGTTAACGGCATTAATTATCTGCACGGGAGCGGTTATTTTATTCGCGATCGGGCTGGCTACGGCGGCTGCGGGCTTTTGGCTGACACGTATCGAGTCCTTACAAAATATGACGGAGGACGCTTCTCAAACAGCGGCTCGCTATCCGCTTACGTTATATCCGAAATGGCTGCAAGGCGCTCTGCTAATGCTTGTACCAGTAGGCTTCGTAAACTACATACCAACTTTATATTTATTGAGACATGAAGTCGGCATCGGAATGCTGCTGGGAACCGTGGGTGTCGCTTGCGCTGCGCTCTGGCTGGCTATGAGATTCTGGAAACTGGGCTTATCTCGCTATCAGAGTACAGGAAGTTAATATCGTTTATATAAAGGAGGGAAGGCATCAACATGATAACGGTCACGAATTTGCGCAAAACTTTTCAAACCCCAGTCGTCCAAGAAGGCAGGTTTTCAGGTGTCCGCACCTTGTTCTCGCGGGCCTACAAAGAAAAAGAAGCTGTACGAGATCTCAGCTTTGAGATTGAATCCGGCGAGTTCGTCGGGTATATTGGACCTAATGGAGCGGGAAAATCAACGACCATCAAGATGCTGACCGGCATCCTGCATCCAACATCGGGTGAAGTGCTGATCCATGGTTTAAGTCCGCAAAAGCACCGAAGGCGCGTCGTAGGCAAGCTTGGCGTCGTGTTCGGGCAGCGCAGCCAGCTGTGGTGGGATTTGCCTGTTAAGGATTCCTATGAAATTCTAACAGCGATGTATCGCGTAGAGGAGAGCACCTCACGCCGCAGGTTAGATGAGTTGAGTGAGCTCCTGGAGCTTAAAGAACTGATGGATATGCCGGTTCGCAAGCTGTCACTCGGTCAGCGGATGCGTGCTGATCTGGCGGCATCCATGCTGCATGATCCGGATATTTTATTCCTCGATGAACCTACGATTGGGCTGGATGTTGTAGCCAAAAAGAACATTCGTGGCTTCTTGCAGACGTTAAATCAGGAGTTTGGGAAAACAATTTTGCTAACGACGCATGACATGGATGATATCGAGCAGTTATGCAAAAGGGTGATCGTGGTAAATCACGGTCAGATCGGATATGACGGCTCGCTGGATACACTAAGAGACAGAATCGGGTTGCCAACGATGATGAAAATCACGTATCGTGGGGAGATCAAAGTGCCAGAGAGCTGGGAGCTGCCTTTTCGCGTAGTAGAACAGGAGGCGAGCGTGCTGACGATCGCCTGCAACCGCCAAGAGCTGAAAGCGATGGACGTGCTGCGGATTGTCAGTCTCTGGGGCGATATGGACGATGTACATATGGAAGAGCCTGAGTTTGAAGAAGTCATCCACGGGGTATACAAATAGGCAGGAGGGAGAATAAATGCCAATTAATAAAGAAGAACGGGAGCGGGAAGATCAGCGTGTTGCCTCTGTACGCTCCCAAATTAAAGAGCGAATTATTGTCCTAGGGGAGACGGTGGATCAACGCCGCTCGGAAGTAACAGAGATTGGACGCAGCTTCTGGGACGATATCTCCGTCAATGCGGACAATGCGGATGACGTAATCGAGACAGCAGCGAGTATGGCCCAGCAGGAGCATGTGCTGATGGGTCAGAAGCGCAGCTTTCAGGTGGCGCAGGATGCGCTGTACAAACTGCAGCGCGTCGTTGATGCGCCGTATTTCGCGCGTATTGATTTCCAGGAACGCGGCGAGCAGGAGCGGGAGAAGATTTACATTGGTCTAACCTCCTTCATTGATCCGGATACAGATGAAATACTCATCTATGACTGGCGCGCACCGATAGCCAGCTTATTCTATGATTACCCGCCGGGGCCAGCCACGTATCACACGCCGGAGATGGATGTCAGCGGTGAGCTGCTGCTCAAGCGCCAATACATCATTAAAGCCGGCGAGTTGCAGGATGTGTTCGACACCGGGATCTCGATCGGCGACGAGATGCTGCAGAAGATGCTCAGCCGCAGCGCCGACGAGAAGATGCACAGCATCGTGACGACGATTCAGCGCGAGCAGAACCAGATCATCCGCGATGATCGGCACAAGGTGCTTGTCGTGCAGGGCGCAGCTGGCAGCGGCAAAACCTCGGTCGCGCTGCAGCGCATCGCGTATTTGCTCTACAAATATCGGACGACGCTGAGCGCTGATAATATGATCTTGTTCTCGCCGAACTCGCTGTTCAGCGATTACGTCTCGCACGTTCTTCCAGAGCTGGGCGAGGCGACCATGCAGCAGACGACCTTTCAAGATTATTTAACACATAAACTAAGCGACACAGGGTTAAAGCTCGAAGACCCCTACGATCAGTTGGAATTTATTCTGACCGGCACGGAGGAAGATCCTGGCTATAAAGCACGGCTACAAAGCATACCGTACAAAACGTCGGCAGCCTTCCTCAGCGTCATTGAGGCTTATGGCGAGAAGCTGAAGAACGGGGGTATCCGCTTCCTTGATCTATCCGTTGGCCAGAAAGTGCTGATTACCGCTGAAGAGTTGAGTGAACGTTTCTACGGCAAGAAATCGATTCTCGCGCTCGGAGAACGTATGGAGCAATTGTCCGAGTGGATGCTGGAGAAGCTGGATGAGATTCAAGCGGATGCGCAGAAACGTTTCTATCGTAAAATGGTGCGCGAGCCCAAATATGTAGGCACGGAACCAGAGATGAAGAAAATGAGCAAAATGAAGGCGCACAAAGCAATCGCCCCTCTCAAGGAGAAGGCGCGCAGCCTTAGTTACGTCGACGTACTCGGCATGTACCGTGATCTATATACGAACAAAGAGCTGCATCAGGAACTGACGGCCCAGGCTGGCCAGCAGCTTCCCGAGGCTTGGGAGAGCATCAGCTCTTTCACTTCGGCGGCATTGGAACAAGGGATTTTGCACTACGAGGATGCGACGCCGCTTGTGTATCTGAAGGGGCTTGTAGAAGGGCAGCTGCGCGTTGGAACGATTCGCTACTGTCTGGTCGATGAAGCACAAGATTACTCGCCGTTCCACTACGCGTATCTTAAGAAGCTGTTCCCACGGGCCCGGTTCACACTGCTGGGCGACTGGAACCAAGGGATATTCACGCACGCGAACGCCGCTAGCGAGGATGGCGAAGGGCCTAAGAACGAGTACAGCTCGATCAGCGAGCTGATGAAAGAAGAGGAGACGGAGACGATCCGTCTCGTCAAGAGCTACCGTTCGACGCGCGAAATCGTCGAATTCGCGAGCCGTGTACTGCCGTTCGGCGAGCCGATCGAGCCGTTCAGTCGCAGCGGCGAGGAGCCGCGTCTGCTGCGTGCGGCCAGCGAGACCGAGCTCTGCCGCTTGGTCGCGGATACGGTGCTGACCCGTCAAAGCGGCGGTGCTAGCTCCGTCGCGATCCTGTGCAAGACCGAGCGCGAGACGGAAGCCGCGCACGCAGCCCTTAAGCCGCTGCTGCCTGGCCTCGCGCGGATCACGAAGGAGACGCTGCACTATGAGGCAGGCGTCATGATCATGCCAGCGTACCTCGCCAAAGGGCTCGAGTTCGACGCCGTCATCCTCTACGATGCCGGTGCGGCTGTCTACGCGGAGGCGAAGGAGCGCAAGTTGTTTTACACGGCTTGCACCCGTGCGCTGCATCACCTGGATGTCTGCTATCTAGGTGAATTGACACCTTTTCTCCCGCAGAATTAGTCTCGACAGTTGAAGATACCGCCCTTCGAATCATTCGGAGGGCGGTTTTGGTATGTCCTGATCTTGCATAATTCTACCTGAATTGGAAAGCTTAACAGATAAAAGTTTCCACCTAATACCAAAGTGGGAGATTACCTTATGGCTGCACATTATAGGAAAATTACTGCGCTTCAGTTGTATTACGTCATTATTATTTCGATTGCCATAACGAATCATGTACTCCTAATCCCTGTGCTGCTGCATTACGGTAAGCGGGATTCCTGGGTGGGGGCAGGCTTATCTGTCGTGCCTACATTATTGTGGGTATGTCTTATGTTTATTGTGATCAGGCGCACTAAACAGCAGAATTTACTGCTATGGATAGGACAGAGATATGGGAATTTCGTTGTATTTATTCTAAAAGTGGTCGTCATTGGCATCGCCATGACACATGCGACCATTACCATGGAGGATATGGTGACATGGACGCACATCTCCTATTTGCCGCGGACCCCGCCGATCATGATCTCCTTGGCGTTTATGATCTTTTGCTTTTTTGCCGCCCGTGAAGGGATGCGGGCCATCGCGATCACCTCGGGCATTTTGCTCCCCGTGGTTGTTCTGCTCGGCTATTTTGTGATGGGCGCAAATTTTCAATACAAAGACTACGGCTTGCTTACGCCCTTATTTACACATGGGTATGGACCTGCTCTGAAATCGATGTATTTAACCAGTGGTTCTTCTTTTGAACTGTTAAGTATTGTATTCCTTCAGCATCATGCAGATACCCGCATTCGGCTACCGGCTTTACTCATTGTTGGGGCTTGCATAGTAGGACTAACTGTCGGGCCATTAATGGGGGCCATTGCGATTTTTGGGCCGTTTGAAGCGGACGAATTAAGGTATCCGGCTTTTGAACAATGGCGGATGGTGACGCTTGGGAAATATATTTCCCATCTGGATTTTTTATCGATTTTCCAGTGGATATCGGGTGCGTGCATTCGTATGTCCATGCTGATGTTTCTTTCCGTTGATGTGCTGATGCTTAAAAAGAAACGTACCCGAACGCTGCTTTTAATCGTGATGAGTGGATTTTTCGTTACGATGTGCCTGCTGCCGATTACGGACAATCAAATGGTACATTTTATCCAAGCTTGGTATTACCCTATGATGTTTGTTACCGGTGCAGGTTTGCTTTTTGTTCTGATTGTGCTGACCATCCTGCCGGCGAGGCGAAAGGAGAAGGTGATGAAGTGAACGAGCATGATTTGCGGGAATGGTTTGCCTCCTCAGGCGATGTCATCATCAAGACATATACGCTATCGGATGTAGATGCTGGTCACAAGGTACTGATGATGTATTGCGACGGGATGATCAATAAGGACCATATCGAAGAGCGTGTGCTTCCTAAGCTCCAGCACATCATTACYCATAAGCAAGATAGGGACATTTCCGAGCTTGATCTTCCTRCCATGCTGCAAATGCAAGAATGGTCCGGGCCTGACGCCATAGATATCATGACGGTCAATCTGTATGCAGGGTTCCTTGTCGTGTTCTTTGAAGATCAGGAGCGCCTCTTTGGGCTCGATTTGTCTAATCCGCCTAACCGATCGCCGGAAGAATCCAACACGGAAACCTCCATCAAAGGGCCGAGAGACGGATTCACGGAAAGCGTCGTCACGAATATAGCGCTGATTCGCAAGAGGCTGTTAACCCGTAGTCTATGTTGTGAAAAAATGGAAATCGGTAAACGAAGCCACACAACCGTAGCTCTTATGTATTTAGATGATGTCATCGATTCGGATATCCTTCAGGATGCCAGACGACGGCTGCAGAACATTGATGTGGATGCGCTAATTTCCAGCGCGCAGCTGGAGGAACTGTTAACCGAGCAAAAATACAACTTCTTTCCCCTGCTGGATTATGCGGGAAGACCGGATTACGTAGCCGACACCTTGCTCCGCGGGCGATTCGCTGTCATCGTGGACGGCTCGCCGATGGCCCTAATAGCTCCGGCGAACCTCATGTTTATTTTGAAATCACCGGAAGATGTGCATTCTCCCTTTTACTATGTAGCGTTCGAACGAGTGTTACGTTTGGGGGGCTTGGTCGTTGCCACGTTTCTTCCTGGTTTCTGGATCTCGCTTTCTGCCTTTAATCTCGAACAGATTCCGTTTCCATTAGTCGCTACCATCTCGTCATCTAGACTGGGATTGCCGTTATCGGGTCCACTGGATTTTATTATTATGTTGCTCCTGTTCGAATTATTTCGAGAAGCTGGCGCGAGGCTGCCAAAAGTCGTCGGACAAACCGTTACCGTTGTTGGAGGGCTGATCGTTGGCGACGCGGCGATTCGCTCTGGTATCACCAGTCCGACGACCCTTGTTATAACCTCAATATCGACCATAGCCATGTATACGCTCGTGAACCAGACACTTGCTGGGATCGTGACCATTTTGCGGGTGATTATTTTATTGGAATCGACGATTTTTGGGATCTATGGCTTCATGGTGTCATTGATCGGGCTTGTTTTATACATGTCGACCTTAGAGTCATTCGGTGTTCCGTATTTGTCGCCATTGTCGCCACCTCGCTTCCAAGAGATGATTTCTGCCATCTTCGCCAAGCCTTTCGCCAGTAGGAATAGCAGGCCTAAGATGCTGAGCACGAAGGACGATACGCGTCAGAATGAGGATCATCAATGATTATGAAACGACTAGGTTGGACGATAGCATGCGTACTGATTCTCATCAGTCAGACAGGCTGTTGGGATATCAAAACAATTCAAGACACGAACTACTTTACGGCTATAGGCTTCGATTATCAAAATGGGCGCTATGTTGTCTATGCACAGATGTTGGATTTCAGCTCTGTTGCCAAACAGGAGGGGGGCAAAGCTGGGCAGCCACCGCAGATTTGGGTGGGGCGTGAAGAGGGAGCGACGGTTAACGAAGCTTTCAATCGGTTCTACAAAACGACGCAGCAGCGTGTTTTTTGGGGACATGTCAGTGCCTATTTGTTCTCCGGAGAGGCGCTGAAGCAAGGAATTGGTAAATTTATGGACGGGTCCGTTCGCTACAGTGAAACGAGATTTACCCAATGGATCTATAGTACAGATGAGTCAATTGAAGCTATTTTCTCGGTTGTTCCTTTTTTTAATATCTCTCCTATGGCGTCCATATTGATGAACCCTATTGAGAATTATCGCCAACTCTCCATGATACGTCCGTTCCGATTGTACAGGGCAGCCGCTTTGATTCGTGAACCTGGCTACACGTTGATGTGC
>NZ_JBFTQB010000059.1:0-13148 GCF_056398785.1 Paenibacillus sp. 01T422
GTGACGAGGGGCGGTGACGAGGGGCGTAAAGAGTGGGGCTCAAGTAATCGTTGACAATCATTATCATTTAAAATAAAATAAATACTATATTATAATAATTATAAATAAGAAATTATTATCACATGAGGAGGATGGTTATACATGAATCAGAACGACAAATACTTAACGACCAATCAAGGCGCACCAGTAGGTGACAACCAGAACTCCAGAACAGCAGGGCAGCATGGACCTACGCTACTGGAGGATTACCATCTGCTAGAGAAAATTGCACATTTCGACCGGGAACGCATTCCGGAGCGTGTTGTGCATGCGCGCGGAGCGGGAGCTTTCGGCACGTTCCAAGTTGAACATGCGATGAACCGTTACACCAAAGCGGCATTTCTCGGTGAAGTGGGCAAGGAAACACCGGTTTTCGTCCGCTTTTCGACCGTTATCCACGGACAGAGTTCTCCGGAAACGGCGCGTGATCCGCGGGGCTTCGCGGTCAAATTTTATACAGAAGAAGGTAATTACGATCTAGTCGGCAACAATCTTCCGGTATTTTTTATCCGCGATGCCATGAAATTCCCAGATATGGTGCATTCCCTGAAGCCGGCGCCTGACACGAATGTGCAAACTCCGGACCGCTACTGGGATTTCATGTCACTCACACCGGAATCTACGCATATGCTGACTTGGGTCTTCTCGGATTACGGCACACCGGCTAACTATCGGGAGATGAACGGTTTTGGCGTTCATGCTTTCAAATGGATTAACTCCTTTGGCAATTACGTGTATGTGAAATATCATTGGAAGCCGCATCAAGGCGTACGCAATTTGTCCAAAGCGGAAGCGTCCGCCGTGCAAGGAGAAGATTTTAGCCATGCCACGAGAGATTTACATGATAACATAGCTAACGGTAATTTCCCGAAATGGGATCTGCATGTGCAGCTGCTCCAGCCGGAGGATCTCGATGCGTACGATTTCGATCCGCTGGATCCGACGAAAGTATGGCCGGAAGACATCATTCCCTTGCACAAAGTAGGGACGATGACGCTGAATCGCAATCCGCAGAACTTCTTCGCTGAGGTTGAGCAAGCCGCCTTCGCTCCGAGTGTGCTAGTAGCAGGAATCGAGCCATCCGAGGACAAGTTGCTGCAAGGTCGCCTATTCTCCTATCCCGACACGCAAAGACACAGGCTGGGGCCGAATTACCTGCAAATTCCGGTGAATTGCCCCTATGCTACGGTACGCAACAATCAACGCGACGGAGCTATGCAAATGAAGCCGCAGCCTGGCAGCGTGAACTATGAGCCGACGCGTCATGCCGATGCTCCCAAGGAGACGCCGGAGTACCGAGATAGCTCCATGCCGCTTGAAGGTCATGCCACTCGACAAAAAATTGCCAAGACGAATGATTTTGCCCAAGCCGGAGATACATTCCGCAGCTTCAGTGAGCAGGAACAGGCGAATTTCATTTCCAATCTGGTCGGCGATCTTTCTACCGTTCATGAGAAATCGAAGTTGCTGGCAATCTGCAATTTCTATCGCGCCGACGCCAAACTGGGCGAGGCCCTTGCGAGTGGCCTGAACGTAGACATTTCCGGTTATTTGCAGCATTTGAATCGATAAGAGAGCACATGTGAGTCAGCAATCATAACTATAGATGAAAAATCGCAGAGGAGGTTTCCATGATGGCAAAGCACGATCTGAATCAAGCGCTGCAGCGGATGCGTGCCAAAAACATCCCCCTAACCCCGCAAAGGTATGCACTATTGGAGTTTATGTATGACCAAGGCAGTTACACAACGGTTAAAGAGATTTGCGAAGCGTTAGTCGTCAAATATCCAATGATTAATGCAATGACGGTGAACAGTTCTCTGCATGTGTTCAAGCAGCTTGGTTTGGTGAAAGAGCTTTCCGTGATCGGAAGCTCCATGCGGTATGAAGCTGCTTTGAGTTCGTAAAAATACAACGCTTTAATACACTTCAGACAAATAATGTAGAAATAAAAGTTTTTTTCACTTCTTCTTTTTAACAATGGCGACCACGGTAGCAGCTAAGAACAACAAAACAGCTAATAACCATCCAATTGTCGGCGCGAAGGAAGTTAGGCTTTTTCCGGCAATGCTAAACATAATTGATGCGGTAGCAAAAAGACCTAGAACAGCGGCAATTTTATTCACTTTTATCACCTCGCACAGAGTTAAGGTGCAATCCTTGATTCATCTTATTTGAATCAAAAAGCGCCCCGAAACTACAAAGAAGCTCTCTCACAGCTTCACGTAGTTGACGGGGCGCTTTTGGTATGCTGTATTATTTCACTTTAAAATCAGACAGCGGAACCGGAAACGCTAGAATGCCTAGCGCGTAAGGGGCATACTCGTAAAGCCCAAAATAAACGACGACGCTGTCATCTTTTAAATAAAAGCCCTGATCGTTACGAATAGACTCGAACGGCTCAATAAGCTCATAATCATTCGCTTTCAATTGCTTCTTAATCTCTTGATTGATAATTGTCTTGTAGTTAGCATTATTTGAAGTCATTTGCTGAAGACTCAGCTCATTTCCCGTATCCAGATCGAACGTATGGGCATCCCAGGAATAGAACCCGTGCGCACCGCCAGAGAATGTGTACACAATAAAATAGAGACTTAGCTTATGGTCCTGATTATAAGTAACTTGATAATTTACGTCGAACGTATTCGGAAAATCTGGCGCTGTACCGCTGCTCTCCTCGGTAAGATCGCTTAATTGCTGGATGGCTGCGGCTCTATATTTCGCTATCTCATTTTGAATGAATGTATTAATCTTCGCGCTCGCAGCGGCATTCACCCAACCTTCGATCTGCGGATACTGCAGGCTGATATTCCGGTTGTCAGTCTTCGTTTGTGACTCGGACTTATTCGTCAGCTTAAGCTCGTTTTCCTTAATTTTGGAAATACTCACGACATGGCTTTCATCGTTGTAACCGATCTTGTAACCCATCTGCTCCAGAAGCAGGCGAAGCGGCAAGTAGGTAGTTCCGTCAATAATGACAGGAGGCAGAGGCGCGAAGAAGGTGTGACCATTCAGCGAATATTGCATGCTTTGGTTTTGCATGCTCATGGTCTTGTTAGGCCCGCTGACGGTGACGGTTTTGGTCGCTGCATCCCACGAAGTCGTCAAACCTAGCTGCTTGCTAAGAAAAGCGAGGCCGACATAAGTGTCGCCATCCTTCGATTTGCCCCCCGGCACACTCACCAGTTGATCGCCGATCTGAATATTAATCGATGCGAGCTGTACGCTGAAATCGACGGTATCCGATTGTGCATACACGCTTGCCTGCTCCGGGAGAAGAGCTGGACTTGCAGCGACTAGCAGGGCTGTAGCCAATGCGATTTTTGCTGTGAACATCTTCTTTTTCATTTGAACTCTCTCCTTTTTGAAGTCATCTATATAATTAGACGAGATTTGCACAGAAAAGTTTGTGGGATTCTTCGGATTTGTCGAAAATAATTTGAGCACGATATTCTTAATTTTACCCTATTTCCGTATATGTCTAACATAGAAGGAAGGGTTGAAATCAGAATGTAGATTCAAACAGGTGTTTATTGGTAAAAAAACGTCCAAAAACGAACTATTCAAAAGATATACCCGAAAATCGTTCGTTTTTTGAAATTGACACGACACGTCAGTTGGTAGTAAACTAGGGAAGCGGGAAATGAAGCCGCACTAATTGAAAATGTCGAATCAACTCGTATAAAATCAGGGATAAGGCCTGAAAGTTTCTACCCAAAAACCATGAATTTTTGGACTACGAGGAAGCGAATGAGGGAAACCATAGGAAGATGATGGTCTTTTTGCATTCGGTTCTTTTGCTGTCCAGCGGATAGAATCGTGTATTCTAGCTCTGGGCATTTTTTGGGTTTAGAGGGTTTTACCATATTTACCATACAATAGAGAGTGGGTTAGTGATGACGGTACGTGTTGGTGTCATAATGGGAAGCCAGTCGGATTGGGAAACGATGAAGCACGCATGCGACATGTTGGAAGAGCTGGGAGTGCCTTATGAGAAAAAGGTGGTTTCCGCACACAGAACGCCAGATCTGATGTTCGAATATGCAGCCGCAGCGGCAGGCCGCGGAATTAAGGTCATTATCGCCGGAGCAGGCGGAGCGGCGCACCTACCAGGAATGGTAGCAGCCAAAACGGAGCTTCCGGTTATTGGTGTTCCAGTCAAAACATCGACGCTGAATGGTCTCGATTCCTTGCTTTCGATCGTGCAGATGCCGGGCGGCATTCCAGTTGCCACGGTAGCGATCGGGCATGCAGGAGCAACGAATGCAGGCCTTCTGGCTGCGCAAATCCTGGGCGCTTTCGACCCTGAGCTGCAAGCGAGGGTCAGAGCCCGCCGCGAGCGCGTTGCGCAAACGGTGATTGAAAGCAGTGACCTGTTATGACAGAGGCAACAGGTGGTAAGGTCATCAAGCCCGGCGGCACAATCGGTGTCTTGGGCGGCGGGCAATTAGGCCGCATGCTGGCCTTGGCCGGTCGCAACATGGGGTATCGCTTCGTAACGCTCGATCCCACAGAGGACGCGCCTTGCGGACAAGTCGCAGATGAACAGATTCTTGCGAGCTTCGACGATGTCGAAGCGGCGAGGAAGCTTGCGGCGTTATCCGATGTGATCACTTACGAATTCGAGAATGTTGATGCTCACGTAACTAGCATTCTTATGAATGAATCCTATGTTCCGCAAGGAAGCCAGCTTTTATATACGACTCAGCATCGTCTTCGCGAGAAGAGAGCCATTGAGGCTGCAGGCGTTCCGGTTGCTCCTTATGCGGAAATCAAGAGCGCCGCAGAGCTGAATGACGCGGTCATCAAGTTCGGCACACCGTGCGTGCTCAAGACGGCAACCGGCGGTTACGATGGCAAAGGTCAATGGGTCATCCGCTCTCTAGATGAAGTTGAGGAAGCCTACGAAACGCTCAGCCGGGCTAGAACCGAGCTCGTTCTCGAACAATTCATTCATTTTGATAAAGAATTATCCGTTATTGCAGCAAGAAGCCCTCGCGGTGAAGTGAAGGCATTCCCTGCAGCGGAAAATATACATGTACATAACATCCTGCATCAATCCATCGTGCCTGCCCGCATTCCAGCGGAAGTGCAGCAGGAAGCCGAGAAGCTGGCGACGCAAATCGCTGAATCACTTGGTGTGATTGGATTGATCGCCGTAGAGCTGTTCCTTACGAAGGACGGCCAGCTATACGTCAACGAGCTTGCACCGCGTCCGCACAATTCCGGTCATTACACGATGGAAGCGTGCCGTACGTCGCAGTTCGAGCAGCATGTTCGAGCCATTTGCAACTTGCCGTTAGGCTCGACAGAGCTTTTATCACCAGTGGTTATGGTGAATTTGCTTGGTGAGCACATCGAACCGCTTAACGGCCTAATCGACCAGGCCGGTTTCTTGGAGGATGCAGACTTAGGCGTTAGCGCCAAGGTTCATCTGTACGGGAAAAAGGAAGCAAAAGAGAAACGCAAGATGGGACACATCAATTTGCTGACAAGTGATGTAGAGTACGCACTGACTTGGATAGAACGCACACGCATTTGGGAAAGTAAGTAAATGATAATTATTGGAGGAACGGCAAAATGATCGAACGTTATACACGCCCCGAAATGGCGAGCATCTGGACGGAGCACAACAAGTTTCAAGCATGGCTCGAAGTTGAAATTCTATCCTGCGAGGCTTGGGCTGAGCTAGGCGTAATCCCCAAAGAAGATGTGAAAGTGCTGCGCGAGAACGCAAGCTTCAACATCGACCGCATCTACGAAATCGAGCAAGAAACACGTCATGACGTTATTGCTTTCACAAGAGCAGTATCCGAGACATTGGGGCCTGAGCGCAAATGGGTTCACTATGGTTTAACTTCAACAGACGTTGTAGATACAGCACTTGGTTACTTGCTAAGACAAGCCAACGAGATTTTGGACAAAGATATTCAGAACTTCATAGAAATCCTTCGCAATAAAGCGATTGAACATAAAGATACAGCAATGATGGGCAGAACGCATGGTGTGCATGCAGAGCCGACGACGTTTGGACTTAAAATGGCACTTTGGTACGAGGAAATGAAGCGTAACCTGGAGCGTTTTCGTTTTGCCGCTGATGGCGTACAATTCGGTAAAATCTCAGGCGCAGTAGGCACATACGCGAACATTGATCCATTCGTAGAGCAATACGTATGCGAGAAGCTTGGCACGAAAGCAGCTCCAATCTCCACACAAACGCTGCAGCGTGACCGTCATGCGGAGTACATGGCTACTCTGGCATTGGTTGCTACGTCCCTGGACAAATTCGCGACAGAAATCCGCGCCCTTCAAAAGAGTGAGTTCCGCGAGGTGGAAGAGCCGTTTGCCAAAGGTCAAAAAGGTTCCTCCGCGATGCCGCACAAACGCAATCCGATTGGTTGCGAGAGCATTTCCGGTCTGTCCCGCGTGATTCGCGGACATATGGTTTCCGCTTACGAGAACGTGACGCTGTGGCATGAGCGCGACATTTCGCACTCCTCCGTTGAGCGTATCATCCTGCCGGATGCCACGCAGCTTCTGAACTACATGCTGAACCGTCTGGGCAACATCATCAAAAACTTGACCGTGTTCCCTGAGAACATGAAACGCAATATGCGCAGCACGTACGAYGTACCTTTCTCAGGCCGCGTCATGACGAAGCTGATCGACAAAGGTTTCTCCCGCGAGCAAGCCTACGATACAGTTCAGCCTAGAGCGATGCAAGCGTGGGAAGAGCAACGTTCTTTCCGTGAAATCGTTGAGAGCGCGTCAATGATTACTGAAGCTTTGAGCCCGGCTGAAATTGCAGATTGCTTTGATCCAAGCTGGCATTTGAAACATGTGGCTACAATCTTTGACCGTTTAGGTCTGAAATAGAAGGCATTTTGGGAGAGAAAGGATGGGTTGTCTGTGGCAGGTAAAATCCTTGATTCAGCAGTTGAACTCGTAAAAGCGCCTCTTGTACACAAAGGCAAAGTGCGCGAGCTGTATGATTTGGGTGAAAATTTCCTGATCGTCGTAACGGATCGGATTTCAGCTTTTGATTACATTTTGAAGCCTGGTGTTCCTGAGAAGGGCTACGTGCTTAACGCGCTTAGCAAGTACTGGTTTGATATAACGAGCGGTTATATGAAGAATCATATCGTTCATACAGATGTCGAGCTGCTTCAAGCTATTATTCCGGATGCGGAAGCGAGAGAGCTTCTGAAAGAGCGTATTATCGTGGCGAAAAAAGCGGAGCGCATCTCTATCGAATGTGTCGTTCGCGGATATATCACAGGTAACGGCTGGAGACAGTACGAGAAAACCGGTGAGATCAACGGCCGTAAGCTGCCTGAAGGATTGCGCAAGAATCAACGTCTGCAGGACCCTATTTTCACCCCAGCTGCGAAAAATGATGTTGGCCACGACGAGGACATCTCCATTGAACAAATGATTGAGCTAGTTGGCGAAGAACTGACGTATGCACTGCAAGAGCGCAGCATCATGCTCTACACGTTAGCTCATTCCATTTGTGAGCGTAAAGGCATTATTTTAGCAGATACGAAGTTTGAATTCGGCTTTTATGCAGGTGAACTGATTATTATTGATGAAATTTTCACGCCGGATTCCTCACGTTATTGGTCGGAAGATAAATATGCCTTGGATATCGAGATTGATTCCATGGACAAAGAACCTGTTCGTACGTACTTGGCGGGTTCTGGTTGGGATAAAAACAGTGAGCCGGATGAGCTTCCAGCGTCTGTCGTGGAAGAGACTGCGAACCGATACAAAGAGATTTTGCACCGTCTAGTCGACTAACGAATTGAGTTGAATGGTTCGGACTTATGATGAGATGAATATAGGAGTCTTTAGAGGCTCTAATTCAACCGGATCCACACATTTTAAAGAAATTAAGAGTCTTTAAGGGCTCTTAATCGTCCAATAATGAGGCAATAACCTCATTTTACGGAAAATAAGGGACTGTAAAGGCTCCTAAAATCCCTTTTTAGTTGAATAAATAAAGGTTAAAAGTCTCTAGGGACTTCTAAATTGCAGGATTAATCGATGCAAGCACATACGAGGAGGAGAATAGAAATGAAAGCAACGGTCTACGTAACGATTAAGCAGAACGTATTGGATGTTCAAGGAACAGCGGTGCAAGGTGCGCTTCATTCCATGGGTTTCGACGAAGTTGGTAAAGTGCGTATTGGGAAATATTTGGAGCTTGAACTAGGCACGACTGACAAAGCAGAAGCAGAAGCACGTGTGAAAGCAATGTGCGAGAAGCTGCTTGCGAACACGGTTATTGAAGACTACCGCTACGAGTTGGCGTAATAGAGACCAGGAGAGGGAGGAAACGTCATGAATTTTGCGGTTCTTGTATTTCCGGGATCTAACTGTGACATCGACTGCTTCAAAGCAGTTGAGGACACGATCGGACAACCGGTTGATTATGTATGGCATACGGCGGACGATTTGTCCAAATACGATTGCATCCTCGTGCCGGGTGGATTCTCTTACGGGGATTACCTGCGTTGCGGAGCGATTGCGCAATTCACGAATGTGATGAAAGCTGTGGCTAAAGCTGCGGAAGAAGGCAAGTACATTCTAGGTATTTGTAACGGATTCCAAGTATTGACGGAGGCTAAATTGCTGCCAGGCGCTTTGCTGCGCAATAGCGGTATGAAGTTCCGCTGCCACGACACGGTTCTGAAAGTGGAGAACAACACAACAGCCTTCACACGCGATTACGCAGAAGGCGAGCTTATTACTATTCCAATCGCACATGGCGAAGGCAACTACTATTGTGACGAGGCTACTTTGAAAGAATTGCAAGAAAACAATCAAATCGTTTTCCGTTATGAAGCAGGGGCTAACCCGAACGGATCGGTGGACGATATTGCAGGAATTAGCAATAAAGCAGGCAATGTTGTAGGTATGATGCCCCATCCGGAGCGCGCCATTCATGAGATTCTGGGCTCCGCAGACGGCAAGAAAATGTTCACATCTATTCTAAGTGCTTGGAGGGAAAAACATGACGCAGCAGCTATCCGCTAAGGAGCCAACAGCCGAACAAATCGTGGAACAGAAAATTTACAAGCAAATGGGCGTAACGGACGAAGAGTTTGCCAAAATTTGCGGCTTCCTTGGACGCAATCCTAACTATGTGGAGATCGGCGTATTTAGCGTTATGTGGTCCGAGCATTGTTCGTACAAAAATTCCAAACCTGTTCTTCGCAAATTCCCAGTGACAGGACCTCGCGTTCTGATGGGACCTGGTGAAGGCGCAGGGATCGTGGATATCGGGGACAACCAAGCGGTTGTTTTCAAAATTGAAAGTCATAACCACCCTTCCGCTATCGAGCCTTACCAAGGTGCGGCAACAGGTGTGGGCGGTATTATTCGTGATATTTTCTCCATGGGCGCACGCCCAGTGGCTTTATTGAACTCTTTGCGTTTCGGTAAGCTGCAAAATGACCGCGTGAAATACCTGTTCGAGCACGTTGTATCCGGTATCGCTGGTTATGGTAACTGTATCGGGATTCCGACAGTTGGTGGCGAAGTGATGTTCGACGAGAGCTACGAAGGTAATCCACTCGTTAACGCGATGTGCGTGGGTCTTATCGACCACGACAAAATCCAACGCGGTGTTGCCAAAGGTGTAGGCAACCCAGTCTTCTACGTGGGTCCGGCAACGGGCCGCGACGGTATCCACGGTGCGACATTCGCATCCGAGGAGCTGACGGCTGAGTCCGAAGCGAAGCGCCCAGCGGTACAAGTGGGCGATCCGTTCATGGAGAAGCTCGTGCTGGAAGCGTGCTTAGAGTTAATCGATTCCGGCATCGTGCTCGGAATTCAAGATATGGGCGCAGCGGGGCTTACATGCTCCAGCGCTGAGATGGCAAGTAAAGCGGGCAACGGCATGGAGCTTTACCTGGATGAAGTTCCGCAACGCGAAGAAGGCATGACAGCTTATGAAATGATGCTGTCCGAGTCGCAAGAGCGTATGCTTTTCGTTGTAGAGCCGAAGCATGAGGCGCAAGCCAAGGGCATTTTCGAGCGCTGGGGTCTACACTGCGCGAAAGTCGGCAAGGTAACCGACGATGGTTACCTGAAGCTGATTCACCACGGTGAAGTCGTGGCGAACATGCCTGTAGGGGCACTCGTCGACGAGTGCCCGGTTTACAATAAGCCGAGCAAGGTTCCGGCTTATTATGAAGCCAACGCAGCGATCGATACGACACGTTACCCAGAGGTAACGAAGCTGACGGATGCGCTGAAATCGGTGCTCGCGTCCCCAACGGTAGCGAGCAAAGAGTGGGTTTACAACCAGTATGACCACATGGTTCGTACGGATACAGCTGTGCGTCCGGGTTCGGATGCAGCGGTAGTCACCATTCGCGGAACGCGCAAAGGTCTTGCGATGACAACGGACTGCAACGGACGTTACGTATATTTGGATCCGGAAGTAGGCGGACGGATTGCTGTTTCTGAAGCAGCACGTAACGTTGTCTGCTCCGGTGCTGAGCCACTTGCTGTTACGGACAACTTGAACTTCGGCAGCCCGGACAAGCCTGAGATCTTCTGGCAGCTGGAGAAATCCACAGATGGTATGGCAGAAGCTTGTCGCTTCTTGGATACGCCGGTTATCGGTGGTAACGTTTCTCTATATAACGAGAACGCCAAAGGCGCAATCTACCCGACTCCAGTTATCGGGATGGTAGGTCTGGTGCATGACATCGACCACATCACGACACAAAGCTTCAAAAAAGAAGGCGACATCATCATCCTGCTCGGCGAGACGAAAGCAGAGCTCGGCGGCAGCGAATTCCAATATGTGATTCACGGCGTAACCGAAGGCCGCCCTCCAGAGCTGGACTTAGCGACAGAGAAGCGTCTTCAAAACACAGTGCTTAAAGCGATCCAAGAAGGTCTTGTCGCTTCTGCGCATGACTTGTCCGAAGGCGGCTTGGCCGTTGCTTTGGCAGAAAGCTGCATCAGCGGCCGTGTAGGCGCTGAAGTCAACGTAGCTTTCGAGCTTCGTGCAGATTTCGCATTGTTCAGCGAATCCCAATCCCGTATTGTGCTAAGTGCTTCCCCGGATAAAGCGGACGCTCTTAAGCACTGGGTTGCTTCGCAAGGAGTGCCTTATCAAGAAATCGGAACCGTTACAGGTACAGAACTAACCGTCAAAATCAACAACGAACAGCGTCTCCAGTCTTCTGTTAACGAGCTGGCGAAAGTCTGGAAGGATGCGATTCCATGTCTAATGGCATAAAACAATCCAAGGCCCTTAGGCTACCTGCAGCTCCCCTGGTTAATCTGGGGGATCAGCAGCATGAGCTTTGGACAGGGGAGTACTTCAACGAAGGTGTAGGCGGCCATGGCGGATTGTTTGATAAGCTGAATGAAGAGTGCGGCGTTTTCGGAGTGTATGGTCATTCCGAAGCTTCCTCTCTATGCTACTATGGCCTTCATGCTTTGCAGCACCGTGGACAGGAAAGCGCTGGTATTTGTACGGTAGAAGATGGCAAGTTTAACTACTATCGTGGAATGGGTCTTGCCAAAGAAGTATTTACGAATGAGAATTTGTCACCTCTGGCAGGTTCCACTGCGATTGCACACGTAAGGTATTCCACAGCAGGCGAGAGCAAGCTGGCGAATGCACAACCACTCGTGTTCAAATATCGTGAGGGCGACCTTGCGATTGCAACGAATGGCAACTTGGATAATGCGAACATTATCAAACGTGAGCTTGAGCGTAAGGGTTCGATTTTCCAAACGACAAGCGACACAGAAGTTCTAGCGCATCTGATTGCCCGTTCTGAGCATGATGATATTGTGGATGCGGTCAAAGACGCTTTGACGCAAGTCATCGGCGGTTTCGCCTTCTTGATCATCACCAAAGATAAACTGATTGCTGCGCTCGATCCGAACGGCTTGCGTCCGTTCATGATCGGCCGTCTCGGCGATTCCTACTTGTTCGCTTCCGAGTCCTGCGCTTTCGATGCGGTGGGAGCTACGTATTTCCGTGATGTTCAACCAGGCGAACTCATCGTGCTGGATCGCGACGGTTTCCGTTCCGAGCAGTTCACGGAGAGCGGCCGACGCGCCATTTGTGCGATGGAATATATCTACTTTGCTCGTCCAGACAGCGACATCGATACGGTGAACATTCACTCCGCGCGTAAGCGGATGGGTAAAAAGCTGGCGATGGAAGCTTTCGTCGATGCAGACGTAGTGACAGGCGTACCGGATTCAAGTATCTCTGCGGCAATTGGTTTTGCTGAACAAACGGGTATCCCTTATGAGCTGGGGCTGATCAAGAACCGCTATACGGGCCGGACGTTCATCATTCCAAGCCAGGAGCTTCGTGAGCAAGGTGTCAAAATGAAGCTGAGCGCCGTTCGCAAGGTGGTCGAAGGCAAACGTGTTGTGATGATCGATGATTCCATCGTTCGTGGAACAACGTCCCTTCGAATTGTTAATTTGCTTAGAGAAGCTGGCGCTACGGAAGTGCACGTGCGGATTTCTTCGCCGCCTTTCATGAATCCATGCTACTACGGCATTGATACACCGGATCGCAAAGAGCTGATTGCTGCGATGAACTCGATCGAGGAAATTCGCAAGGCGATTAACGCAGATTCGTTGCATTTTCTAACCAAAGATGGGCTGCTCGATTCCATTGGTCAAGGATCGGCGGGTTCCGACAGCGGGTACTGTACAGCTTGCTTCGATAACACGTACCCAACGGAGATTGTGGATGTTACGAAGATTGGTTGTGCTTGCGATTAAATAAGAGGGGAAGGCCTTCGGGCCTCCCGATCTACATAGACAAATATAAGGAGTGGTTGCGAAGTGTCGGATGCTTACAAAAAGGCCGGAGTCGATATCGCGGCAGGTAACGAAGCAGTAGAACGGATGAAAAAACACGTCAAACGGACCTTCCGTCCTGAAGTGTTAACTGACCTCGGTGGCTTCGGCGGGCTGTTCAGCTTGAACAAAGACAAGTATGAGGAGCCTGTGCTCGTATCTGGAACAGATGGCGTGGGCACGAAGCTGAAGATTGCTTTTGCAATGGATAAGCATGATACGATTGGGATCGACGCAGTTGCGATGTGCGTGAA
>NZ_JBFTQB010000060.1:0-16104 GCF_056398785.1 Paenibacillus sp. 01T422
GTGCTACAATACCGGTAAATGTATAAGTTGCATTTTGTTCAATAGAACCGATTAAATTTGTACTCTCTAGGATGCGAACCGTTGCCGCCATCGTATCATTACTGTCGGCAACCGTAATATCGCGTGAAGCCCCGGAAGTAGGAATATTTTTCACTTTCGCTTTGAAAGTTACGACCGTACCTTCCAGTGGCTCCATCGTTGCCGCATTATTCATGTCAGCAATATTGATGGATTTAACTGCTGGAATGGTATCTGTTCCTGTTTTGACGACAGAGAACGGAACGATTTGTGTAACACCAGCTGTAAAGACAACACGACCGTTAATCTTCACTTTATCTCCGGTTTGAAGTGAACCTGAAACTTTTCCATCAATAACATTCATACCGCCTTTGGCGTCCTGAATATAGAAATTGGTTCCTTCAGGTCCAAGGGCATTATTACCGATCGTGATGACACCTTCAATGGTCGCCGTATACCCCAGATTAATCGGTAGCCCATTTGTGTCGTTTATGCGTAATTGATCAATGGTTGTGATTCCAGTACTGTCATAGCCAGTTTTGTCAATACGCGAATAGGCGCTTTCTTTCGTAT
The DNA here is from genome assembly GCF_056398785.1 of Paenibacillus sp. 01T422. Classification (NCBI taxonomy): domain Bacteria; kingdom Bacillati; phylum Bacillota; class Bacilli; order Caryophanales; family Paenibacillaceae; genus Paenibacillus; species Paenibacillus sp. 01T422. The sequence goes on from NZ_JBFTQB010000060.1 coordinate 592, forward strand.
CTTTATGCGTGATATAAACCGATTGATTACCACCCACGTTATTGAAAGTTAACGTAAAGGATCCGTCACTAGCTGCAGCTGCTGTTGCTGTCGAATCCGTTACAGCCGAAACAATGCCGTTATTCTCCAGATACGCTTTGACCGTCGAAGATGGTGGAACAGAACCTAGACCGCCTGTTACCGTTGCCGTATTCCCATTTTGTGTAAACGTAACTTTGGAAGCATCCGGCAATACCATATACTTGCTATTTCTTGGTTCAGGCTTTGAAGCCCCATCCGGAAAATCCATAACAAAATCTTTAGAATTATTCTTCGTTACCCAACCATTGCCTAGACCTAACGCTTCTCTAGGATTGCTGCCAACATTCGTCTTGCGAAGTATGGTGCCCCCACCTGTATTGTCAGGGAATGGAGAACCCCAATTGGCCGTCGAAATTTTGGTCTGGCCAGCTGTATTGTTATACGCGACAAGATCTACCAGATCAGGATCAGAGTCACCTGTCAAGGCTCCTGTTTTTTTCACTAAAGCAAGAATGCCTAATGTGGCTCCTGCAGGACTTAGTGTAGTGGACTGATCAGGGGTTACGGGTAAGTCTGTCCCTGTAGCTCCTTTACTTCCCGAAATAAGGAAATAGCCGTGGGCTTTAATCGTCCCATTCAGTGCCGTTCCAGCGCTGAAGCTTGGTGTCGTTCCGGCTGCATAGGCAATCGACCATTTACCGGTAAAGTTAATATCATGGTCCGTCGTGTTATATAATTCGATAAACTTCGTATTGTAAAATGCACCGCCATTGCCGCCATTGGTGTAAATTTGGCTGAAAACAATGTCTCCCTGGTTGATATCCTGAGAAGGTACATAAGTGACTGCCACTGAATCGCTAAGTGTTTGTCCATTGGCTTGTGCCGCTACATATAGCGTTGTTTGAGATTGTGGGTTACTGATGTTAATCGAAAATGATCCATCGGTGCCTGAAATAGCTGCCCCGGCTACCGTTGTTAAACCAGCATCCATATAAACAGCGACTTGCACACTTTTACCAACGGCTCCAGCAGAACCAGAGACGGTCGTTAAATTGGGAACCGATATTTTCGATACGCTCGGCGTTGTCGTCTTTCCAGATGGAAGTACAACCGTAACGAAGCTTGTTGCTACAAAACCGCCGTCCCGCGTAGTCGCGGTAATCGTCGTCGTGCCCGCCGATACCGGAGTGACGGCACCGTTGTTAACGGTTGCTACACCGGGATTGCTCGTAGTCCAATCGATCGTTTTATTGGTAGCATTGGCTGGAAGCACCGTTGCCCCTAAATTGTACACCGCATCTCCAACTGTTAGAGAAGGAGCTGTTTTATTAAGCGTAATTCCTGTTACCGAAATCGGATCGGTGGAGCCTCCGATTGGGGTTCCTGTGATGCTGACATCAGATATTCGGCTATTGCCATTGGTTGCAGCAACAGTGCCTCCATTAATTGATGCACTTGTTGTATTGACCCATCTGATGTAGACAATAGATTGGTCATCTGCATCGCTAGGCAAACTTACAACTTTTGTAGCGCTTGTTGTTTTAAGTTGATATACTTCTGAAAATGGTACAAACGTATTACCATCTGTACTATATTGAAGTTGAAAGTCTATTGGACCTGTATTCGTGCCATATTGATTCGAAGAAAGCGTTAGTGTGTTGTACCCTTTTGTACTGAATTGCGCCTGCCAATAGCCACCAGCAGGAGTCCAACCATCTTTATAGGGTTTATCTGTTGATGCGTTAGCTGTTCTGCCACCGCTGAGTGTCAGCTTAGCGATACCATTATTATCGGCACTGCCGGCTGTTGCAGTATCCACATTCGTAGCCGAAAAGGTCCATCCAGCAACAACCTCGGGCACACCTGCATAGGCCTTGGAAAGCAGCCCATTTGGCAATATCATCGTGACAAACATAAGAAATGCCATTGCAAGGCTTATCCACTTTTGTTTGGCTATTCCCGTTCTTAAATCAAACATTCATTTAACCTCCTTGAATATACACAAGCTATATATTAAAGGCACATACCCAAATGAATATTTATTGTATTTTCATACATAATATTATAAATTTGAATATAGCCATTGATTTTTTCCATGCCAAAAAGCATGGAAAAGTAAATGCCGCCAAAACCGCCTATCAATTGCGCCTCGCCAAAAGCCTATTGATGACGGTTTTTTATGTACCCTCCAAGATAGAATCTTTTTGAAATTTGAATTTTATCTCAAAAAAAGATGATAACGCTTTCTCACTATTTCCAAAAATGTTCTCAAAGCAGCTCTTCACAAGAACTTTTGTAAAAATCACTTTGTACATTTGTTCAAAAATATAAAGCGTTATTTTATTAAAGTAGTTTTTTGAGACCATCTAATAGCATTTTAACTATCATTTATTTCTTGTGTGTCATCGTAGTGTAAAGGGATTATTAAGAGTTGGGTGTTTATATGCAAAAAGTTCCATATCATTCATTTTCTTTGTGCAGCCGCGCATTATACCATAAAAATTTTCACATTAAAATATAAAAATCTTTTTTTACATTTATTTCATTTTAATGAAATATTACAATTAGATAAATATGGAAAGAACATTTTCTCAAATATAATACCCTTTCTCATCATTGCGAACGAATGATAGAACCCTATTTATTTTTATCATTTCATATGGCTTGTTGAACGCATGTTTTTTTAGTAAAAAAGACCCTTCCCCGCGCTAAGCGAAGAAAGGTCTTTTTCTATTTTTTAACGAGATTCGCCAGCCGCTACCGTGGCTCTAACCAGCTCCAGCTCCTGCGCCGGATTCTCTGTTTTCTCTGTGCCTACTAGATCATAAGGGATACAAAGCGGCACGCCCGTGCGCGGGTCCTTCACGATATCCGCCTCAATGCCAAAAACTTCGCGTAGCACCGGCTGCGTCACAACCTCTTCCGGCGTCCCTTCGCTTACGACCTTGCCTTGCACAATCGCGACCATATGATGCGCATAATGCGTCGCATGGTTCAGGTCATGAACGACCATAATAATGGTCCTTCCTTCTTCCTTATTCAGCTTCCTCAGCAGCTTCAATACCTCGAGCTGATGCGCCATATCTAGGAACGTCGTTGGCTCATCCAAGAAAAGAATGTCGGTCTGCTGCGCCAATGCCATCGCAATCCATGCCCGTTGGCGCTGGCCGCCGGACAGCTGATCCACAGGTCGATCCGCAAAAGGCATCATACCGGTAACCTCAATCGCCCAGCTGATCGTCTCCTTATCTTCCTTCGTCATAGAGCCGAAGCCTTTCTGATGTGGGAATCTTCCGTAGGAAACCAGCTCGCTCACCGTCAAGCCTTCAGGCGCAGTCGGATTCTGTGGCAGAATCGCCAGCTCCCGTGCGACTTCCTTCGTCGTCCGTTGGTGGATAGACTTCCCGTCGAGGTATACCTGGCCACCTTTTATTTTCATAATGCGCGCAAGTGATTTCAAAATGGTGGATTTGCCTGAGCCATTCGCGCCAACAAGTGCTGTAATTTTGGCATCAGGGATGGATAAATTTAAGTTGCTGACAATCAAACGATCATCGTAAGCGATGTCTACTTGCTGGGTATACAAACGAGTCATAGGGATGTCTCCTCTCAAAATAAGCTTTCTTAAGCTTTGGATTTAGCAAGTAAAAATAAAAAGTACGGAGCGCCAATTACAGCTACGACAATGCCCGTTGGAATCTCACTTGGCTGCAGAATCCAGCGCGCAAGCGTATCTGCCACAATCAGCAGGAGCCCCCCCGTTAACATGGAAGCCGGAAGCAAATATTGGTGTTTCGGACCAACCAATTGTTTGGCAAGATGAGGACCAATTAAGCCAACAAATCCGATACCACCGCCAACAGCAACACAAGCGCCTGCAAGAGCAACAGCTGAAACAAGAAGACCAAGTCGTTCCCGTTCGACAGATGCCCCAAGCCCACTCGCTAACTGATCTCCCAAATGCAATACGTTCAAAGTCTGTGCTTTATATAGGACATATGGGATCAAAATAATCAGCCATGGCAGCAGAGCCATAACAAACTTCCAGTTGGTTCCCCAGATGCTGCCAGCCAACCATATGGCAACAAACTGATAGTTTTGAGGTTCCATTTTGATCGTAAGCACAAGCATCACTGCGCTGATTCCAGCCGCTACCGCAATACCTACCAGAACGAGCCTCGTTGGCGATATGCCGACACCTTTTTTATAGGCTAGAACATAAATCAGTGCTGCTGCAGCCCCAGCACCAAGCATGGCGAGAAGTGGCATCATATAAACAGGAGCCGCCTGTTTGACAGGGAAGAACGAAATAAACAGTACAACTGCAAGCCCCGCGCCCGCGTTGATACCAAGAATACCTGGATCTGCCAGTGCATTGCGCGAAAGCCCCTGCAGAATAGCTCCTGATAAAGCGAGTCCTGCACCAACCAGCACCGAAATAATAATGCGAGGCAGCCGGAAATCGAATAGAATCAGTTCTTGTTTAGCTGTCCCTTGTCCGAACAACGTCCGAAGCACGTCCATCGGAGACAAGCGAATGAATCCTGTATTCATACTGATGATTAAAACAAGCGCTATCGCCACTATCAAAATAGCTAACATGGTATAGGCTTGGGTTGATCGCTTGCGCGTTGAAATTTCTACCAGAGAGGCCATTATAGTTCTCTCCTTTCCTTACGAGCCAAATAGAGGAAAAACGGCACGCCGATGAGCGCAATCAAAGCCCCAATCGGTGTCTCAAATGGCGGGTTAACCATCCTTGCGCCAATATCGGCGGTAACCATAAGCAGCGCGCCAAGAATGCCTGAGCTGGTAATAATCCAGCGATAATCGACGCCKACTAATGCCCTTGCCACATGTGGAATGACCAGCCCTACGAAGCCGACAGCCCCAACTGCCGATACCGATGTGCCTGCCAGCACAAGGGACAGCAGCATGCCGGCTATTTTCACCCAACCTGTGCGCTGCCCTAGTCCTGCGGCAATTTCGTCACCGAGACTCAGCACCGTAATCGATCTGGATAATACAAGCGCACCGATGATGCCTGCGACAATCCATGGCCAGACAATTTTGATTTGCAGCCATTTCGTTCCGGCTACGCCTCCGGCATACCAGAACGCCAAATCCTGCGAAATGTGAAAATAAATCGCAATCCCTTGGCTAAGCGCTACAAGCAAAGCGCTTACCGCTGCACCAGCCAAGGCAAGCCGAACAGGTGATAATCCGCCTTTGGACATAGAGCTTACGCCATATACAAGCCCAGTACCGACAGCGGCTCCAACGAAGGAGAATAAAATTAAATAATGAAAGGGCAGCCCTGGGAAAAATGCAAAACAAAGCGCAAGCACAAAGCCTGCTCCAGCATTGATCCCGAGCAAACCCGGATCAGCAAGTGGATTCCGTGTCATTCCTTGCATGATTGCTCCAGAAACAGCAAATCCAACGCCGACCAGCGCTCCGGCCAAAGCCCGCGGCAGTCTCAGCTCCTGAATGATTTGATGCTGGGTCAATTTCGGATTGAAATGAAATACAGCTTCCCATACCGTAGACAGCTTAATATCAGCCGCACCTACCGAGACGGAAGCAGCAAGCCCGAGCAGTAAAGCAGCCAGTCCACCAAAAATAATAAATGAAGCTACAAGCGGTCGGCTTCGCAGCTTGGGACGTGGAGCATCGGTTGATGCTGCAGATAAACTCATGAACAAATTCCCCTTCCGATATGTACCCCAATTAAGATGAAATAAACTTCATCTTACTCATGAAAAACATTATAACACAGATGATAATGATTATCATTATTGATTTGATATTTTAGAAATAACCAAAAAGACTGCTTAATCTCCAATGCACAGTCGCGGGAGATTAAGCAGTCTTTTATTTATTTCAATGGGGGACTTTATTTTTCACCATCTGAGAAATGAAATCAAATGTTTCCTCAGGAGTAAAACGTTCATTGCGAAACTGGATTAACTTTCTCCTGACTTTAGGAGGCCATATGATTGAGCGTGTGCTCATTATGCAAAATCCTTTGAGGACAAAGATTTCAAAAGTTCAGTAGTTGACATTCCCTTGCCTTGTGTATATTCTTCACGGCTTTCATCAATCATACGCTTCAGTTCAAGATTAGTTTTGACTTCAGAACTAATGGAAAGATGATCTTCCTCTTGAAGAACAACAGTAAATTTCCCTTTTCCGGGTATAAGAAATTGACGGACTGAATCCTCACTATTCATGTTGATGATGGATTCCATGAGCTCTTCGGAGCTATTTACTTTTTCCATTATTAGCACCACCCATTTATCTAACTTGTAACTCAATCATAACATAAATCAACGGGACACGTTACGTTTAAGTTGAACCATAACAGATCATTTGCTTCGACCTTTTCACATTCATCACATATCCCCCGTGCTCTTGAATATATTTAGTAACAAGCTTTTTTTCACATCTAAATCATTGCTTTGTGCATGCCATACGATAAGGGTAAGCTGCTACTTGCCTAGGAAGATCACCCCCAAGGAGGTGTCAACATGACAGAACCCCTATTTACCGTTTCCCGTGAGGATTGGTCATTGCACCGTAAAGGGTACCAAGATCAAACCCGACACCAAGAGAAGGTCAAAGATGCCATTAAACAGAACCTCCCTGATTTGGTTACAGATGAGAGCATTGTAATGTCCAACGGGAAGCAGGTTGTGAAGGTACCTATTAAGAGTCTGGATGAGTACCGCTTTCGGTATAACTTTAACAAAGGGAAACATGTCGGACAGGGAGACGGCGACTCGCAAGTGGGTGATGTGCTTGGAACCGACCCTCAGCCCGCTCAAGGACCAGGGAAAGGCGAGGGTGCGGGCGATCAAGCTGGCGAAGACTATTATGAGGCCGAAGTCAGCATGGAGGAGCTGCAAGCGATGCTATTCTCTGAGCTGGAGCTCCCGAATCTACAGAAAAAAGAGAAACGCAACATGACGACCACAGAAGTGATTTTTAATGACATACGAAAAAAAGGCATCATGTCCAATATCGATAAGAAACGGACGATCCTCGAAAATATGCGTCGCAATTCACGCTCAACTTCACCTGGCATTCATCACATCAGCCCTGATGATTTACGTTTCAAAACCTGGGAGGAAATCGAGAAACCGCACTCGAATGCCCTCATCATTGCCATGATGGATACGTCAGGTTCCATGGGGTCCTTTGAGAAATATATCGCACGCAGCTTCTTCTTCTGGATGACGCGGTTTCTGCGCACGAAATACGAGAACGTAGAAATTGTGTTCATTGCTCACCATACCGAAGCTAAAGAGGTCACTGAAGAAGAATTTTTCACAAAAGGAGAAAGTGGCGGTACAATCTGCTCCTCCGCGTACCAAACCGCCATCGATATAATCGATAAACGGTACCCGCCTTCTCAATTTAATATTTATCCGTTCCACTTCTCCGATGGAGATAACTTAACGTCGGATAACGAACGCTGTGTGAAGCTCATCACCCAATTGATGGAGCGCTGCAACATGTTTGGTTATGGCGAGGTGAACCAATATAACCGCAGCTCCACGCTGATGTCCGCTTTTCGCCACATTCACGATCCTAAATTTCTGCATTATGTCATTCGCGAAAAGGGCGAAGTTTACAAAGCGTTGAAAACCTTTTTTACCAAGCAGGAGGGAGTGGCTGTTCCGTGAGTAAATCCGAAATTCAGCAGCTTGAATACGCCATTGACGAGATAACGGAGATTGCTAAAGGGTTTGGGCTCGACTTCTATCCGATGAGGTACGAAATTTGTCCCGCCGAAATTATTTATACATTTGGGGCTTATGGGATGCCAACCCGTTATAGCCATTGGAGCTTCGGGAAAAATTTTCACCGCATGAAGACGCAGTACGACCTGGGGTTAAGCAAAATTTATGAGTTGGTCATCAACTCCGACCCCTGCTATGCTTTTCTGCTGGATGGCAACTCGCTGATTCAAAATAAGCTCATCGTCGCTCACGTGCTGGCGCACTGTGATTTTTTCAAAAACAACGCCCGCTTCTCCAAAACGAACCGCAACATGGTCGAAAGCATGTCCGCTACGGCCGAGCGTATTCGCCAATATGAAATCGAGCATGGCATTGACGAAGTCGAGCAATTCATTGACGCTGTGCTCGCGATTCAGGAACATATTGATCCTGTGCTCACCCTTTCTTACAGGCAGACACGCAATCGCCAAGAGACCAACAAAGCCTCGGCCCCTGCTGTAAAGTCGGAAGCGACTTACGGTTATGAAGATTTATGGAGTTTGGATACAAAAAATAAACCCGCACCTTCGGCCGATAATAAAGAGGAAGCCAAGCGTTTCCCGCCAAAACCGGAAAAAGATATCCTGCTCTTTATCGAAGAAAATGCGCCCTATATGGAGGATTGGCAACGGGACATTCTGACCATGCTGCGCGACGAAATGCTGTATTTCTGGCCTCAGCTGGAGACCAAAATCATGAACGAAGGCTGGGCTTCGTACTGGCATCAACGCATTTTGCGCGAGTTGGATTTGACCGAAGAGGAGACGATTGAGTATTCCAAACTTAATTCGTCTGTCGTTGTTCCCTCCCGTCATACGCTGAACCCGTATTATTTGGGGGTCAAAATTTTCGAAGACATCGAAAAGCACTGGGATAATCCGACCGAAGAGGAAATCCGGATACAAGGCCGTAAGAAAGGCGAAGGCCGGAGCAAAATGTTCGAGGTGCGCGAGTACGAGTCCGATACCTCCTTTATCCGGAACTATTTGAACAAACCGTTAGTCGAGGAACTGGATTTATACGTATTTGAGAAAAAGGGTCCTGAGTGGAAAATCACCGATAAAACATGGGAGAATACGCGGGATCAGCTATTCGCGTCGCGTGTCAACGGGGGGTTCCCGTATATTGTCGTGGAGGATGGCGACTATCAGCGTAATGGCGAGCTCTATTTGAAGCATTGTTACGAAGGCGTTGAGCTCGATCTCAAATACGTTGAGCGGACGCTTCCTTATATTTACAAGCTCTGGGGTAAGTCGATTCATATGCATACGGTTGTGGAAGAGAAACCGGTTTTGTTCTCTTTTGACGGTAAGAAGCATCATCGCAGATTTCTGTAGAGCGACTAGCATTAGCAAACAAACCTCCAAAGCTGCTTAGCTTGGAGGTTTGTTTGCTGTGCACCTGCCCCTTGGCCAGCTAACCAATATCGGTAAACGAACTCTCAAAATTAAAGGAGAGGTGCGTGTGAATAAAGTTTCCAAGAAACAATATTGACAGAATTAGAAAACCAACGTAATATTGTTTCCAGGAAACATAATGTTTCCCGGAAACAATATTACACCAATTACTTCTTAGTTTTAAAACATAAAAAGTTGTATACCTTAAATTTCTTTACGGAAAGGAAACGTAATAATGACAAGCAATATATCTGGTCGATTAAAAAATCAACAGGATATCGACGTACTTATTGCAGGGGCAGGCCCTACCGGCTCCACGCTGGCTGCCGACCTGCTCCGACGCAGCCTTCGTGTTCGTCTAGTTGACAAGGCACCACATTCTTTTGAAGGCTCCCGTGCCAAAGGCGTTCAACCACGAACTCAAGAGGTCTTTGAAGACCTCGGTATACGGAGTGAGGCACTTAACTCCTATCCCCTCTCAGGCCTCCATTTCGGACCGATTACCATGCCGTGGCGGATGCAAAAGATGAACAAACAAACACCTGACGTGCCATATCCAAACATTCTGTTACTAGCTCAAAATCGCACTGACGCCATCTTACACCGGCTAATAAATCGCCAAGGGCTAAGCATTGAGTTCGATACCGCGGTAGAAAACTTCTCCCAGGATGCTGACGGAGTGACGGTTACACTCTCAACCGGAGAGCAGGTTCGTTGCAAATATCTGATCGGGGCAGATGGCGGTTCGAGTAATGTCCGCAAAGCTTCAGGTATTCGGTTTATCGGAGAGACCGATGACTCCGACCGGATGCTCATCATTGATGGCACAATTGACGGACTATCTCGTAATCGGTGGCATATGTGGCCTCGAACTAACGGCAAGTCGGTCGCTGCTTGCCCGCTGCCCCACTCCGACCAATTCCAGGTGATGATCAAGCTGACACCGGACGAGACACTAGACCTCGACGACACCATATTGGCTGCCAGTTTTCATAAGCTCACCGGTTTCAAGCTCTATAGCATCACTTGGAAATCGGTTTTTCGCCCTAACATCCGACTCGCTGATCACTATCGTGCAGGAAAAGTATTCCTAGCTGGTGACGCTGCGCACGTTCATACACCTGCTGGCGCACAAGGCCTCAACACTGGCGTCCAGGACGTTTACAACCTCGGTTGGAAACTCGGCCAGGTTATCGCCGGTGCTCCCGACAGCCTCCTTGACAGCTACGAGGCCGAACGACGGCCGATTGCCGCCCAAGTGCTAGACAAATCCAGCAAACTATATGCTGGGCTCAAGAAGGTTCGTCTCTCCGGCCTCAAACGTGGAAACGAGGAGCGACAGCTCGGAATCACGTACTATAAGGGTCCTCTTGCACCAGAGGTCTCGCCTGCAACCAAGACGCTACATGTGGGTGACCGAGCACCGGACGCACCTTGTATGGGTTCTAACGGAGCACGCCGAGTCTTTGACATATACAGGGGTACCCACTTTACTCTGCTGGCCTTCGGAACCACAGCCGCCAAAGCTTTTCCCGAGTTGACCTTACCGACCGCAGGTGCCGAAATTCGCTGCTTAATTGTAGGCAATGAGAATAAAACCGATGACAATTACCTGAATGATGCCACAGGCATTTTGACCAAAATCTACGGTATTACCAACGATACAATGATCTTGATTCGCCCTGACGGTTACATCGGAAGCATCATCACGGCTAACTGGCAGACAGGTTTCGAGAGTGCGATCAAAATGTTTGCCCCGACACAACTCTAGCAGCTTCATTACTCAAATTATACCTCTCACCCACTCTCCCCATGACAAAAAAAGTGTTTTTCCGACAACGCTAATCGACGGACATCCTATTCTAAGAATGTTACGATTATAACTCAGTTAATTGATAATAATTTTCATGTCAGGAGATGAGTTGAAAGTGAGAATGAATATTTTATTTAACAAGAGACCAATTTCTGTGAACTTTATTGGCACGGACCACAAACTAATTCCCTCCCTGATCAACGCTCTTCGTTATAACAAATTTACTACGACGAACCTTGGTCATACTTTAGAGCACGTAGATTTATTTAGCTCCGAAGCCATTTTATATGCAAAGGATGGAAATAAAGCGAGAATTCCAATTTTTTAATAGGACTTATGCATACAAGTAAAGCCCATTCGCTCGAGTGATTCAATCACTTTACGGATGGGCTTTTTTCGTGCGACTAAGCATAAATTCTTCCAGAGTTTCATAGACTTATAGAAATGAAATTATTAAAGAGATAGGAGTTGCCTTATGAATACGATCCGTCTCGCCAAAAATAGAGCAGCCTCCCTACTTATCTATATCCTGATCATGATAACTAGTTTCATATGGACTATCATCTGGGGGGCTCATGGGCATGTCAAACCGCCGAACCACCTCCCTATTTCCGAGTATCGCATCGACCAGGCAAGCAATGGCGTTACCCTTCACACGATTCGAACTCCACCGCAAAATATAGGGCTCAAGGCCATCACAGCAAATATAACGGACCTCAGCGAAAATGGGATCAACGGCGGTTTCTTCTGGCAGGGTTATCTGCTAAGCATCGCCGTAATTAATGACCTCCCGGTCAAAGGACAACCTGGCGATTACGGCTCCGGCTGGTATAATATCGACCGCAAACGCGGAACGTTGGTCTGGGATGAAAAGGCGCAAACTTTCACGATACAAGTGGTCGAAAACGCCAGTGAACTGAAAGTCATGGATCGCAACCAGTACTGGGCGCAGGGCGGCGTAAGCATGGGGCTGACGAATCCGGACGGATGGGCGACCCAAGCGGTCTCGGAAGAGATGCCTGTCATTGACGAGAAGCGCATGCGCTCTGGCATCGTATATGACAGGAACAATAACGTGTACCTGGTCGTGGCCCCAACGCCATGCACGGGTGAACAATTCCGTTCAGCCATTTTGGAGCAGGTGGGGAGCGGACAGCTCGTGGACGGCCTTTTCCTGGACGGCGATGGCTCTTCGCAGCTCAAAGTCGCAGATTATCTGCTGCCCGGGGATCATCGTGAGGTGTATCAGATGATTACGCTGCTGAAGTGAGTGGAGGCGGAGGGGCGAGTCGTCGACCTTGGATACGGATAAGGACACGGACACAGATAAGGACAAAGACGAAGACAAGGACAGGGACAAGGACAAGGACAAGGACAAGGACAAGGACAAGGACAAGGACAAGGACAAGGACAAGGACAAGGACAAGGACAAGGACAAGGACAAGGACAAGGACAAGGACAAGGACAAGGACTAGCTGCTAAAGCGGATCTACAGTGTCTTATTTCTGGCCAATATCACAGATTTGCCACTATATCGGCCAAATAGAGGATCATAGTTCCCACTCAACCGCAAAAGTGCTGTTTCGCAGGCAAATAACGTCCTGTAGTTCCCTTCAAGCCCGTGCCCATGCCGTTCATGCCGCTAGTTGCCCATCGTTATCGTTACCGCTACCTTTGCTATTGCTATTGCTGTTGCTGTTGCTGTTGCTATTGCCGCTACCGCTACCATTGCCCATCGCTACCGTTGCCATCTCCCATCGTTGCCGTTACCACTGCCAAGACAAAAAAAGGAACTCCCGCCAACAAACCGCGGAAGTCCCCCGTTATTCTAGAACGTCACGTTGTCCGGATCAGCCCCGATTCGTTTGTTTTGGTTCAACGAATCCACGAGTGCCATATCCTCCACGCTCAGCTCAAAATCAAAAATATTCGCATTCTCGCGAATCCGATGCTCTGTCACCGATTTCGGAATCGTGACAACACCGTTCTGGATGTCCCAGCGCAGCACGATTTGTGCCGCCGATTTCCCATGCTTGGCCGCGAGCTGCGACAGCACCGGATGATCGAGGTTCCCCTGCATCAGCGGACTCCAAGCTTCCAGCTGAATCTTGTTCTCGCGAGTGAAAGCGAGCAGTTCTTTTTGCGCCAGCTGCGGATGATACTCAACCTGGTTCACAGCCGGCACAACACCCGTATCCTCAATCACATGCTGTAGATGATGAATTTGAAAATTGCTAACACCAATAGCGCGCACATGGCCTTCCTTGTACAAATGAACAAGGGCTTTCCAAGTTTCTCGATACGTCGCCGGTTTAGCCCAGTGAACTAAATACAGGTCGATCGTCTCGAGGCCAAGCCGTTTGCGGCTTGCTTCAAAGGCCCGTAGGGTGGACTCATAGCCCTGGTCCGAGTTCCACACTTTGGTGGTGACGAAAATCTCGTCGCGCGGCACACCGCTTTCACGCAGTCCCTGACCGACACCTTCTTCATTCTGATAGATTGCTGCCGTATCAATACTGCGGTACCCCAGTTGAAGGGCCGTTTTCACAGCGCTAATGACTTCTTGGCCTTCTTTGCTTTTCCAAACACCTAGTCCCAACCATGGCATATGCACGCCATTATTGAGTTGAACCCCTTGAGTAAATGCTTGTGTCGACATTGGATAATACCTCCATCAGAAAATAGGGTATGACGGCTCTTGAAAGAGTACGCACAATCACTATCATACCACTCGGGGTATCCAATCACATAATTGTATGCGCATGAATCAAATTCATCTTCAGCTCCCACAGCTCTGTGCTTAAATTTACACGATACCCTTCTGGGTTGAGCTTGCGCAAATATTGCGGCCAAAATGTGCGGATTTGCTCCTTGTGATACGCCCGGATCTCATCCAACGTGGGCAGCTCATATACAAGCTCGCCTCCTGCAAAAATCGCCTTAAGCAGCGGAACCGCTTCGTAGTCCTCAATATACTTGTAGATATAGGTATGTGTAGGGTCGAACAGCTTCACTCGCTCGCCCCGCTGAATATCGACCTCGTGCTCCATGGCCAGGTAATCGGCTTCCGCTTTACCGGTTTTTTTGTTGACAATCCGGTAGGCTTCCTTGAAGCCTGGATTGGATACCTTCTCGGGGTTGCCCGAAATCTTGATGACCGGCGCGAACTCGCCGTTCTTCTCCAGGGCAACAAGCTTGTAAACCCCGCCGAGCGCAGGCTGATCGGCGGCCGTTATGAGCTGGGTGCCTACGCCCCAGACATCGATTTTGGCCCCTTGGGCTTTCAGCCCCTCGATGATATTCTCATCGAGATCGTTCGAGGCGACGATCGCCACCTCGGGAAAGCCCGCCTCATCCAGCATCTGCCTCGCCTGCTGGGATAAATACGCCAAATCGCCGCTGTCGAGGCGAATGGCGTTCATACGCTTGCCTTGCTGCTGCAGCATGCGCGCGATCTTAATGGCGTTCGGCACGCCGCTGCGCAGCGTGTCGTACGTATCAACCAGCAGCGTCACTTGCTCCGGCAGCGCCTCAGCATACACACGGAAGGCTTCCTCTTCCGTGTCGAATGCCTGCACCCATGCGTGCGCGTGGGTGCCCTTGGTCGGGATGCCGAACAGCATCCCGGCCCGCAAGTTCGACGTCGCGTGGAAACCCGCGATGTAAGCAGCTCTTGCGCCCCAGATCGCGGCGTCAGCCTCTTGGGCGCGTCTGGTCCCGAACTCGAGCAGCACCTCGTTCGGGACGACCTGTTTGATCCGCGAAGCTTTCGTCGCGATGAGCGTCTGGTAGTTCACGAAGTTGAGAATCGCCGTCTCTACAAACTGCGCCTCAAAGATGCTGGCCACTACACGCACGAGTGGCACGTTCGGAAATACAAGCGTACCTTCCGGTACGGATTGCAGATCACCGCTGAACTTGAATGCCCGCAGCGCTTCAAGAAAATCTTCACGGTAATGCTCTTCCTGCTCCCGCAAGTAAGCAATTTCCTCATCGCCGAAATGCAGATGCTGGATATAATGAACGAGCCGCTCCAGTCCAGCGAAAACAGCGTACCCGCCGTCGAATGGCAGTTTGCGGAAATACACCTCGAAAACGGCTTTCTCTTGATGAGTGCCTTTCAGCCAATGCGCGTACATCATATTGATTTGATATTTATCCGTGTGAAGCGTCAAATTTTCGTAGTTCTTTTCGTATTTCATAGAGACTCATCCTTTCCACCAAGTGTCGTAGCAGGTTACCGGTCCTCTGCGTTTATGCTCAGTAATCGTGTAACGTTCCTCAATTTTCTGAGCGATATCAGCAGGGAGGGGGCGACCTTCCAAATAATCATCCAATTGCACGTAGCTAACACCAAGTGCTTCTTCATCCGGAAGACCCGGTTTCAAATCTTCCAAGTCAGCCGTAGGCTTTTTCAAATACAAATGCTCCGGACATCCCAGCCGCTTCAGAAGTTCCTTGCCTTGCCGCTTATCGAGCCCATAAATAGGGGCCACAT
>NZ_JBFTQB010000061.1:0-14626 GCF_056398785.1 Paenibacillus sp. 01T422
GTCATACACCGAGGTGTTTGATACGCTTTGATTATCTTAACGTTAAACCTAAACCACGGAAAAGGGGACGCCCCCATGCGAACACAGCGTTTCACATTAACTGATACACAACGTTTTCTACTTCGAAATGTATCTATCATCGGTCTCGGACTTTTCATCAATCAAATGCTGCAAACCGTGGGCAGCATCGTACTCGCCCGGGAGCTGGGCGATCCCGATCGATTCGGCGAGGTCAACCTCTTGCTGCAAATCTTCGGTATGATAACGCTATTTCTCAATTTCGGCTTCAACTCTTCCTTAATCTATACGTTTTCGCGCAAACCTTTGGAAGCGGTTCAAACGAACTTCCGTGTCGCCTTGACAGGAAGCGTCCTTTTTAGCCTTATTATCGGTTTACTGCTCTTTGCATTAGCTCCGCTTTTGGCAAACTACTACCATTTGCCAGAACTACGAGGCGCTTTACTGCTGAGCTCGATCATGTTTATTTTCAACTCCGTTCTAAACATAGGTGTCGCTTCCTTCTCTGGCAATCGTGATTTCGGGACGCAAGCTTTCTTTATGGTTATTACGACGACACTGTCCACGCTCGGCATGGTACTTGGCGTGCTTTTGCCGCGTGGGAGTATGAATTTACTGGAAAGCATTTCACTCTGGATGGGCATAGGGGCATTCCTGACTGCCTTTATTATTTGCATCAAAGTTGAACGTGTGCATAAACCGCAATGGCTGGGTCCTCTCCCGATTCAGGAGATCAAAAACATGCTAGCGTACGGCTTGCCAACCTGGGCCGGCAATATTGCGAAGGCTTTCCAGCAGCCTTTTCTCGTCATGATGGTAGGTTCAAGCTCCGTATTGGCCGTAGGTTATTTAGCAAACGGGTTCCGCATTACCGGCTTTATCGGCATCATCACATGGGCGTTCATGATTGTCACACTTCCCTTTGTAGCAGAGCAAGCTCAGGATGTTGAAGAAAGCAAACGGCGCGGTACGAGTTGTATCCGTTACAACAACATCTTGCTATATCCGTTAACCGCAATCATTTGTTTATATCCAAGCCAAATCAATGGATTTTTATTTGGTTCGGATTACTCAACTGGTGATTCCGCTACATACATCCGCCTAATGGCGTTAGGTGTCCTCTTCTCTTCCGTCGGCCGTCTAGGCGGCAGTATTATGGCAGGTATTGGCAGGACGAAATCCACCTTCTGGGTGATGATCGTCGCCGGGATTTTCGTTGTTATTTTYGTCCCTATGGTTGCCGCCAGCAACCCTGTGCTTGCAGTTTGGATCTATACCGGGGGCTGGGCCGTATCGGCCCTAACGATGATCGGATTTTATTATTATGAAAAGTTTGCGCTTAACTGGTGGAAAGCTTACGGCGAGCCGTTGCTGCCAACGATTGCTATGCTGGCAATTATGGAGGCAGGCCGATTTGCAAAAAGCTGGTTCCCTCTCTTCATTTGCGTGGGACTTCTCGCTCTCCTCGGTTTCACGATATGGATCGAGAGGAATCGTAAACCTAGGTCAAAAGCAACGAAGCGCGCAGTTGTTGTGGAGTAACCAACCCCCACATCGTCCGCCGACCTAGCGAGAACACCACTAAGACTTCACTCAAGGGAACYGGAGTTCACTATTTGAAGGAAAACGAATTATTTCCTCTCTGAGCGGAACTGTAAGGTCTTATTTCGCCTCCATCACCCGTTTTTCGGGTGAAATCGGCATATTAGCGAACCGTAGTTCCTCTTCCAAGTGGAAAGTGTGCCTTTCCAGTGAAATAGCGAACTGTAGTTCCCTAAGCGAATACTTTCCACCTTGCCTTTCGCCCATGTCGGGATGTCTTCATCATCAGCAAAGCCAGTTGTCGCCTGCGATGCTGGCTTTGTACCCAAAGCTGCAGAAATCATGGACACCATTTCCACACGGGAAATTAAGCCGGCCGGCCGGAAAGTCTGATCGTCGTAGCCTTGAATAATTCCCAAATCCACCGCTTGAGCCACAGCAGTTTCAGCCCATGCAGGGATCTGCTGCTTGTCTGCGAATTCAAGCGCTTTACCCTTTTTGTCTACCTTCAGCGCGTTCATCAGCATGACTGTAAACTCAGCTCTCGTAACGGAATTGTCAGGTTTGAACGTTCCATCTGCATAACCACTGACGATCAACTGCGTCACAGCTTGCTTGATGTCCAGCTCCGCCCAATGTCCAGCCGTATCCGAGAAGGAAATTTCCGTACTTTCTGGATTCTTAGGTTTATCCACGGCAAATACTGCAAACTTCGTAAAGTGTTCTACTTCCACCGTTATTTTGTTATCCACTACAGTACCGCCAATTTCAATCCATAACTTCTTAGTTTCATCGTAATAAAAAACAGATGGCTGCTGACTTTCAGCTAACTTGGCAGGATCGAACAAGAGTGATATACTAACCGGCTTGCCGAAGTTCTGCGTAAAGTTTTTCAAAATCTCAAAAACAGAACTAAGCAACTTGCTACTATCGCTAACTAATCCACTCACATTTTGCAATGCCTCTGCTGTTAGATGGAGCTCTTGACTCGTCGCCCCCTCAGGTATGGTAATCCAAATGGCATCCTTCCAGCTTACACTACGTGTACTGCCCACCGGAACCGTTACATCTAATTTGTCAGGTATGGTTGTCGAACCGGAGCCCGAGTTTGCTGAACCTGTTGACTCGGACGAGTCCCTTGGCGAGTTGGTCTGAATCGTTTTGCTAAGCCCAACACTCTCATTGCCCGCAGCATCTATCGCCGTGACACTAAACGAATAGGTGGTACCTGCCGTAAGAGAACTGAGATTAAACGAATAAACATTTCCTGTAACCGAGGAATAGACCACGTTAGAAACGGATGCGTATACGCCATTAGTAACCGATGCATAGACATTTCCGACCACCGTACCGCTTCCAGTATCATAAATACGGTATTGCTTCACGCCAATATTGTCTGACGCTTCCGGCCAACTTAAAGTCAGGCTATTCTGTCCAACATTCGTCGCTTGTAGCGCGCTGCCTTCCGGCCATACAGGAGCCTCAATATCAGGCGCTTGTGTCTTAAGTTGAATGGCCTGAGTTCCGACAGTTCCAAACCAATTCTTGATTGTATTAAAATCATTGGAAAAGGCCAATGACAACAGAAGCATGATTCTGGCATGCTGCGGATTCAAGCTGTCTCCACCGATAATACCGTTGCCACCGCTTGGGTACATGGTGCCCGAGCCCGTCCTTGTCGTTGTGACGAAAATAACACCTTGTTTGATGGCATTACTACGCGCCGTGCTCATTTTGGACGAAATTCCTCCTGCGCCCGTGCCAGCCGTCACAATTCCCTTCGCACCTTCCCCCACAAATCCTTTAATAGCACCAGCAGAACTGTCCTGGTAGCCATAAACGATTTCAACTGCTGGAAGTTTATCTTTAGTAATTTTCTTCAGATCGAAAGGAGTTGCCCAATCGGCCCGTCCTGCTTTGAACCGTTTCGCAGTGGTGCGATAGATACGTATGTTGGTCTCATCAATATAACCAAGTGCACCTAGAATCGGCGTTTCAAATGTATCCATACGCTGTGCGTTGGTCTTGGTTACATCCCTTGCCGCTTGAATGATGTCATTCAGCATGACGACTGTGCCGAATGATTTCGTTTTACCGCTGCCTGCAAGTTTAATTGCATTATACAAATTCGCAGGACCATCTGTTCCGATGACATCCCAAGGTCTCATGGCGCCAGTGACAACAACCGGCTTTTCACTTCTTACGGTGAGGTCAAGAAAATAAGCGATTTCCTCCATGGTATCCGTCCCAGTGGTAACAACTACGCCGTCATAGACTTCCAAAGCTTGATCCACGGCAAGTGAGAGGTCGTACAAATCACCCATCGAATAGCTGCCTGATCCTTTATTTCCGAATTGATAACTGTTCACATTGGCAATTTTGTTTTTATTCGGCAGTTGGTTTACAAGGTCAGACATCAGGTACGTTCCTGCTTGATAGGTTTGAAAACTCGTTGCATCCCTTGCTTTCCCCGCCAACGTCCCACCGGTTGCGATTACAACAACGTTAGGCAGCCCAGGGTCCCTGTTGTCGGATAGTGGAGGAATCGGAAAAGCTGTTCCCGAAGCTTCCGCCGCACCTGCTTTCAACGGATGGATAAACAGAACAGACAGCAGGAGTACCAGAGACAAGAAATAGAGCGGGATCAGGCTTCTTTTGAGATTCGGATGATACATATCATTCATTAAACCTTACCTCCCGCTGAATTATGATGCCTCTTCCACATCTTGCGTACCATAAGTGCCAAACCAACCTTTAATCACGTTAAAATCGCTTGAAAAAGCCATAGAAAGTAGAAGCATAATTCGAGCATGCTGTGCATTCAAGCTATCCCCGGCGATGATGCCGTTACTTGAGCTTGGATACATAGTACCTGAACCTGTCCGTGTCGTTGTGACGAAAATAACACCTTGTTTGATGGCATTGCTGCGCGCTGCGCTCATCTTCGAGGAAATGCCGCCCGCACCTGTTCCCGCCGTCACAATACCTTTGAYGCCATCGGCTACGAGACCGTTAATTGCGCCGCCTCCAGCATCTTGATAAGCAAATGCAATCTCTACTGCCGGGAGCTTGTCCTTTGTAATACTTTTCAAGTCAAATGGAGTTGCCCAATCAGCTTCACCCGCTTTAAGTGCTCTAGCAGTAGCACGATAGATACTTATATTCGTTTCATCGATATAACCAAGCGCACCAAGAATTGGCGTTTCAAATGTATCCATGCGGTGAGCGTTCGTTTTGGTCACTTCTCTTGCTGCCTGAATGGTGTCATTCAGCATAAGAACGGTACCAAACGATTTCGTTTTTCCACTGCCTGCAAGCTTAATGGCGTTGTACAGGTTCGCAGGACCGTCAGTTCCGATGACATCCCAAGGTCTCATGGCTCCTGTGACGACAACCGGCTTTTCACTTCTAACCGTGAGGTCAAGAAAATACGCAATTTCTTCCATCGTGTCCGTCCCGGAGGTAACAACCACGCCATCATAGATTTCCAACGCTTGATCCACAGCAAGTGATAGATCGTATAAGTCACCCATCGAATAGCTGCCTGATCCTTTGTTTCCAAATTGATAGGTGTTCACATTAGCAATTTTATCTTTATTCGGCAATTGGTTTACCAAGTCAGACATTAGATACGTTCCTGCTTGATAGGTTTGAAAGCTTGTTGCATCCGTTGCTTTACCTGCAAGCGTTCCACCTGTTGCAATTACGACAACGTTAGGCAGTTGGGGATTTCTGGTGTCGGATAGCGGAGGAATCGCCGCAGCCGCACTCGCAGAGGTCGGATTCATAAATACCAACATCATACTAAAGAGAGCCAAGACAAGAACCGGGATGAGGATCTTTTTGCTGAGTTTGCTTTCATGAATAAATGTCACGTAAGAAAACCTCCATGTTAGGTATTTTTGAATTTAAACGCTTAAACTCATCCCAATCTTATTTAATGTCATATTATTTATCAAATACATAACATATTAATAAAAACGTTTACATAATAATTTTTCTCTATTTATCTCGATTTATCAATAGATTATCTATGTTTTTAACATCTAGATTACATAGGTAAATTTGGAATTAAAGAGTCTTTTCACATATATATTACATACATAAATATCACAAACATGACATAAAAACGAATATCACGAATACACCCAGAAGGCATCACATCACTTGCAACTCCAACGCCACTAGCAATTACATTAAAATGAGCCCAACGACGAAATTACACATTTAGACATATGTCATAAAAGTTAACTTAAATAACCAAAAATGACCTCTGGATTTACAATTCTAAAAAATTTAGAATACATGCATGCGCTTTCATGGTAAAATCTACCTTGTTCATTAACAAACGATGTAATAGAATGATCACAATAAGTGAAAATTAATTAAACGAGGTGATATTATCTAACATAAAATTCACTTTATTATTCACCTTAACTTATTAGTCCTAGGTTAATTTCGTCGTTTCTATGAATCTCGCAACCGAACTACTCACGATCTGTCCACTAGACGAAAAGGTTAACATCTTAATTCGTTTAGAAATGTACTCACTCGATTCACTTAGAATTGTCCTTTGTTTGATAAATTCGTACTTGTTATTGGAGGCGTCTTCATGAAATCATTATTGTCCAGAAGCTCTGTTTCGAAGGTACTTTCCACGGCCCTTATTGCCGCTATGCTGCCTATAGGAGCCATTAGCGCTGCCGCAGAAACCTCTATTACTAGCGTCAATTCAACAATCAGTTCACCTACTGTATCAGAGAATGTCTATCAAACACCTCCCAATGTTGTCGTGTTGCCACCAGGTTCGGAATCAGTCCTCGTGACAGGTCCATCGACTACAATTAACGGATCGCTATTTGATGTTGATGTAGCGTTAACCGGCGTTACCGGTAAAGTGACCGCTCAGAAGTTTATCATCGAGTTTAACGCCGCTCGAGTTGATTTCATCGATGTACAAGCTGTAGATAGTTCCACAAGTATAGTCGGACAGTATGCAGAACTCGGTAAAGCAACCGTCGTCGCTGCCAGTATTAGCGATTCGGCCGTTAATAATAAACCACTCATTCGCCTTAAATTCAAGGCAAAAGCAAATGGCGGCATACAGGATATTAAAGTGAGCGCAGAACTCGGCCTTGCCGATAACGGCGTGATTCAAGCAACTCATTTTGGCAGCCTCAGCCTGCAAACAACACAGGTTACCGGTGACTTAAACGGCAATGGCGCACTCGATATCGGGGATTTGGCTATACTCGCCCCTTTTTACGGCATAACATCCACTCATACATCATGGTCTACAGTCGCTCTTGCCGATTTCAACCAGAATGGATCGATCGACCTGACCGATCTAGGTATATTAGGCAAAAAGGTGCTATATGATACCAAGCAGTTCGAGCTAATGGAAGCATCGGTAATGGATATTCAAAATGCGATGAATGCCGGCAAACTAACTTCCGTCGGGCTTGTCACGAAATATTTGGCACGTATCGATAAATATGATCAAAAAGGTCCTGAAATTAAGGCAATTCTCTCGGTTAATCCGAAGGCCCTCGAAGAAGCAGCAGCACTAGACAAGGAGCGCAGCGAGAAAGGTGCCAGAGGACCGCTGCACGGGATCCCCGTCATCGTTAAGGACAACTTCAATACAATAGGAATGCCCACGACAGCCGGATGTATATGCCTTAAAGCAAACAACACCTCGACTGATGCGTTTATGATCAAGAAATTGAAGAATGCGGGCGCGATCATCCTCGCGAAATCTAACCTCCATGAATTCGCCTTCGGAACGACAACGCTCAGCTCGCTTGGTGGGCAGACCAAAAATCCGTATGATCTGACTACGAATCCCGGCGGATCAAGCGGTGGTACCGGTGCCGCTCTTGCAGCAAACTTCGGTGTAATCGGCCTCGGAACAGATACAGGCGGCTCTATCAGGATTCCGTCCTCACGTAACGCACTTGTAGGTATTCGCCCAACAATTGGATTAACGAGCCGTGAAGGTATTATTCCTCTCGCTCATTCTCAGGACGTTGGCGGGCCGATGGCACGATCCGTAGCTGACGCTGCGATTGCGCTTGATGCCGTAAGTGGATATGACCCGAACGACCTGGTTACCGCCTTGTCATCGGGTAATATTCCGAAGAGCTACACCGATTATTTGGACAAAGACGGTCTAAAGGGAGCAAGAATCGGAGTCATACGTTCACTATCAACCGGCAACGACGCAGCTTTCACTGCGGCAACCGACAAGATGAAAGAACTCGGAGCAACCGTCATCGAAGTAACAATCCCGAACCAATCCAAAATACTCGGCTATGCCAGCTTGAGCGGCACTGAATTCAAGTTTGATTTGAACGATTATCTGGCTTCACTCGGCGCAAATGCCCCTTACAAGACGCTGACGGAAATTATTGCTTCCAACGATATTTTACAGAATCAAAAAAGTTCGATGATTCAGCGCGATAACGTAACGACATTGGAAACGTTGACTTATTATAAAGATCTTTGGGAGCGTACGAAACTCACACAACAATCGCTAACTCAAGTATTAGGCGAAAATTCGTTAGATGCTGTCCTCTATGCAACAACTTCAGGCAATGCGAATCGGTTGAGTGCATACTCCGGTTTTCCAGCCATCAGCTTCCCAGCAGGTTACAACAACCAAGTGCCGTTCGGACTTGAACTCCTGGGTAGAGAGTACGATGAAGGAACCTTGATTAAACTGGCGTATTCCTTCGAACAAGCGACCCACCTTCGTACGATGCCTGCCTCCACCCCCGCCCTAACAGCCGAGGAGGAATCCAAGCTCGTATTAACACCGTAAGCAATTTTCAATGAAAGGTCGGGACCTAGATATGGCACGTATGCTGCTTGGGTTTTCTTTATCTATATGTTTAGCTGTAGGGCTTTGGCTTCCGCAGGTTGCGGCAACAGTCGTCGATCCTGTGTTTACCGTAACAACTTCAACAGATTCCTTGTTGCAAAATCAATCGTTTCAAGTTGACATCAAAGGAGATTCCTTAGATGACCTTTTTGCCTATGAGCTCAACCTGTATTATGACGAGTCAAGGCTCCAGTTGGATACGACACAAAAATTTACTGACCTGAACGGTTTCGCACTCCCAATAAAGATTGTGCAAGACGGCGGTACACACGCACAACTCGTCTATACGAAGACAGGATCATTAACGGGGCTGAGCGGATCGGTCATGCTCGGCAGATTGACCTTCAAGACAGTAGGTTCTGGCACCGCCGAGCTAGCACTAAAAAAGGTTAAGATGAGCACAAGCTCACTTAAGGAAGAGAAAACTCTGATGCCGGATGTTAAGGCGTCCGTTATGGTAGAAACTAGAGAAAGACCAACAATCGGCAGCTTTCCTACAGCTCCAGCACCCGCAGAACCAAATGTTGTTTCCGTGAAACCGGAGCAACTTCAGACCAGCGGAGTCGAGAACATTGTCATCTCTTTACCTACTGATGCTCAGCAGATGAATTTGCCTCCCAATACCGCTGAATTGTTAGGTGAAAAGAAGCTTGAAATTCAATCAGAGAAGATCAAACTGGAGATTCCGGCTAAATTATTCACACAGCTGATCAGTTTGGTCAGTGAGCAGGAACGCTCCGACAGTAAAATCACACTAGCCATCAAACCGCTTACCGAATCGGCAATTGGCGACGGAGTGTTGAATCAAGCGAAGAATCAACTAGGCGCGAATGTGAAGTTAGGCAGCTCCATCTACGACATCAAGTTGTATGTTACGACCAAAGCCAGTCAAACCTTGAGTCTCACGAGTTTCGAACAGCCTATCCAGATTCGATTCAAGCTTGATCCTGCTGTAAATCCTAGTCTTAGCAGCGTATACTTCATCTCCGATAATGGCGGACTGGAGCGCGTAGGAGGAACTTACGCAAGCAGTGAGTTAACTGCTGACATCTCCCATTTCAGTAATTACGCCGTTCTAGAAGTAACTAAATCTTTCGCAGATGTTCCACAATCCCACTGGGCAGCGGGCGCCATCCAAGAACTGGCCTCCAAACTTGTTATTAGCGGCACAAGCGAACAAACCTTTGAACCCGAAAGCAAGATAACACGCGCACAATTCACGGCACTTCTTGCAAGGGCACTGAAATTGAAGGCGGCCAATTTAACCACCTCATTCCAGGATGTACAGTCATCCGATTGGTTCGCTTCTGAGGTTGCAGCTGCAGTGCAAGCCGGTATCGTGAACGGCAGGGAAATTGACACGTTTGAGCCGAACGCCCTGGTCTCTCGCGAGGAAATGGCGGCCATATTAATGCGATCTTACAGGCTTCTGCACAGTCAAACCGCTTCAGCAGCTGCACCGTCTTTCTCAGACGAAGCAGCCATCGGAGAATGGGCGTTAACTGATGTTAAAGCAGCAGCAGCTCTAAGCTTGATACAAGGCCGATCCGAGGGTCAATTCGAACCTCAAGGCTTAGCAACGCGAGCAGAAGCAGCGCAGGTATTGTACCGTTTGTTAGCGAAATAAACAAAACGAACAGGCGGGGACACCTTGTCCCCACCCCCTCGCCAACTCCCTTTTATCCCTATACGCAGAACTTGTTTTTCTACGACAATAAAGGAATAATAAGAGAGTAACTAATCTTAATTAGGCGGTGTTCGAATTGGTTCAATTGGGCTCAGGCATTACAACCATTCAGCTAAGCGCAGCAAACAGCAGCAACCCCTTCATCCCAACCATCCTATGGGACGATCAAGACGTCATTCTCATCGATACCGGCATTCCAGGCCAACTGGAGCTGATTCGTGCCGCGTTTCAGGAATTGTCGATTCCTTTCGAGAAGTTGACCAAAATTATCATAACTCACCAGGACATGGATCATATCGGCAACCTGCCGGCGCTGGTGCAAACCCTGGGAGACCAGGTTCAAGTACTGGCCCACGAAACGGCTGTGCCTTATCTAACTGGAGAAATCCCGCTCGTTAAGAGCAAAAAGCTCGCCCCATCTGTCAAGGTCGACGTCGCGTTGCAGGATGGCGATATCCTACCGTTTGCTGGCGGTATTCGAGTCATCTATTCACCAGGTCACACGCCGGATCATACCTCTTATTATCATATCCCGAGCAAAACCCTGATCGCAGGCGATGCTCTAACGGCGAAGGATGGCGTTCTGCAATCCTATAACCCAACCTACACATCGGATCAGGAAACAGCACTAACCTCCATCGCTAAGTTCCAAGAGCTGGAGCTTGAAGCGATCATCGCCTTCCACGGTGGTGTTTGCACCGATAATCTGCAGGAGCGTCTGCAGGAAATCGTAACTACCGGACCGGTAGCAAGCAGCTAATTAACGCAACAACCAAAAGAACCTCCATGTCCACGACTTTCGTGGATGTGGAGGTTCTTTAGTTGTTTTGCTTATAACTGAATTACTTCACCGCTCCTGCCGTCATGCCTTCCATAAACTGCTTGGAAGCCAAGAAGAAGATAATCATCATCGGTACAGAAGCCAAGGTTAGTCCTGCGAATAACATACTTAAGTCTGTCGAGTACTGCCCGAACAAGGAAAGCATACCAACTGGAATTGTCTTCCTCGTATCTTCTTGTATGAAAATAAGCGGGAAAAAGAAATCATTCCATGCCATGATAAAATTCATAATCATTACAGTTCCTATCGCTGGGCGTATTAACGGCAGTAGCACATGCCACATGACGCCGAAATCAGAGGCACCATCGATACGCGCTGCTTCTTCCAACTCTTTCGGGAGCGTTCTGAAGAAGCCCGTTAAGATTAGAATTGCAAGTGGCATTCCGATCGCCGTATACACACTAACCAGTGACCAAATACTGTTTAACATGGCGAGTTTCTTCATTAAAAGAAACAAAGGTACGATCCCGAGCTTTATGGGTATCATCATGCCCAAGAGAAAGAAAAAGAATAAGGCTCCATTCCAGCGGAATGGATATCTGGCAATATAGAAGGAAGCCATAACACCAAATAGCAAAATAAGAACCACGGATACAACACTCACTACAAGGCTGTTCCAAAAATAAGTGAAAAATGGTATTTGATGCACTAATTTACTATAGGCTGCAAACGATATGGAAGTTGGCAGTGACATCGGATTTTTCAAAATCTGGATATTCGTTTTCAACGAGGAGGTCAGCATCAGAAAAATTGGATACAAACTGACCAGTGCCCCCAAGTACGCCATAGCGTATTGAAGCCCCCGAACTGTACGGTTGGTTTTCATGGTCTGCCTCCTGTCTTAATGCTGAGCCGATTGGTTCCTGGTGAAGTACAGGAACAAAGCGGAAATCGTTGCAATAATGAAAAATAGAACAACAGCCAATGCGGAGCCAAGACCAAGCGCAACCGAATCTCCTCCAGACGAGCCGCCAAATGCAATTCGATAAAAGAATACAGCCAACGTGTCTGTTGAGTTATAAGGCTCACCTTGCGAGCCTTCCATCGCATAGATCAACTCGAAGGCTTCGAAAGCATGAATAAACGTAAAAACAGTAATAATGATCAACGACTGACTCATCATAGGCAGGATGATCGAGCGGATTAACCGAAAACCTTTGACACCATCCAACCTGGCAGCCTCAATAACTTCTGTAGAAATCGCATGTAAACCAGCAAGGAAGATTAGCATCGAGAAACCAACGCCAAACCAACTATTGACGATTGTAATCGAGGTTAATGCCGTAGCCGGGTCTCCTAGCCAAGGCTTGGCCCATGAAACAAGGCCTATCTTTTTGAGCATAACATTCACGACGCCATTATTCGGATTGAGCATGAGCTTCCACAAGAAACCCACCACGATGACAGACAACAGCCTCGGCAAGAAATAGGCCATTTTCAAGAAATTAGAGCCTTTAACTTTACTATACACAAGATAAGCAAGTACGAATGCGAGAACATTCTGAACAGCCATCTCTACGGCAAAATAATAAAGATTATGGCCGAATGCATTCCAAAATAGATGATTGAACGGCTCTTTCGTAAACAAACTCACAAAATTACCTAAACCAATGAATTCTCCACGAACGAGACCCTTCCAATCAAAAAAGCTGTAACCAAATGCGGAAAGAATCGGGTAAATAACGAACATTATGTACACTGCGAGGGCAGGGACCGGGAACAGATGAACTGCTCCCTTTTTCCACCCGGACGTTTTGACCAAGTTATTCATGTCCCCCACACCTTTTCTTTACTTATTTCTTCGGTTTAAACCATGTATCTGCACTCTTTTGAACTTCCTCTGTCACTTGCTCCGGTGTCAATTTGTTCAAATACATACCTTGGATTGAGTTTTCTAATGTCGCTTTTGTCGTCGGGTTACCTGCATTAAAATAAACAACTGCAGCGTAAGGCGTGGAGATCGAATCCGCATTTTTGGCGATTTTAGCGACCAACGGATCATTTGCAGCTACACCAGGAATCGTGCTTGGTTTTTGCAATTCATTCACAGCAAGCGCCCCAAATTCTTTCGTCGTCAAAAATTCCATGAATTTCAACGCTTCCTGTTTATGAGCGGATTTGGCATTGACAGAAAATGATCCATCTACCCAAGTGGTTACCGTTGGCTTGCCATCTGCCTTCATTGGCGGAACTGGGAATACATCCATTTGTAGATCAGGATTCGTTTTCTTCATAACGGCATACTCCCAATCTCCCATAACCATCATAGCTGCTTGCTCCGTAACGAACATATTCCTCATATCGTCCATGCCGATTCCTACATAATTATCCGGGAAATAAGGTGCCAAATCTTTCAGCATTTTAATGGAAGCCGCATACTCCGGACTTTTGAAATTCGCAGCCCCGCCAAGTATTTTCTTCATAAAATCAGTCCCATAAACAGACGGCCCAAGCGTCCCTTCTGTCAACGAAAGAATCCATCCTTCTTTGGAACCAAACGCGAAAGGCGTTACTTTATTTTTCTTCAATGTATCCGCTGTTTTAAGGAGTTCATCCCATGTCTTAGGTTCTTGAAGATTGTATTTCTGAAAGATTTTCTTGTTATAAAACACTTGCGTTGAGCTGAAAACCGTTGGAACACCGTATACTTTACCGTCGGATCCTGTAGCAGCGAGCAATGTGTCTTTCGAGAAAACATCCATTCCTTTAACATTAGTTAATGGCTCCAAATAACCTGCATCTGCCAAAGCTGCACCTGCGGCATAAGGACGTAGATGAATAATATCAGGACCATTGCCACTTTGCAGACCTGTATTCAGAGCTGTGTTATACTCTGTATTCTTGGTTGGTTTAAACTCGATATCAATATTCGGATTTTTCTTTTTGAACTCAGCAATGATTTTTGTGTAAGCTTCTGTATCTTCTGTACGCCAGCTACCCATTGTCAGCTTTACTTTATCCTGTGGTGCTGCTGTTGTTGGTGCAGCACTTGCTGTACCAGAGGTTGCACTTGGTGTTGCGGTGTTACTGCTGCATGCTACAAGCATGGAGGATGCTGCGACCATCGTTAGAACTGCCCCACTGAATAAACGTTTCATAAAAAAAGCCTCCCTTTAATTTTCATATCTATGTTTAACCTCCAGAACAACAAGAGGACCAAACCGCTTCATGCAAAATTGGACGCAATTCTCGAATCTTGTTATTTCTCCCAAGATGAACGGCATTCGTCAGGAATACCACGCTTATCCCTTGCTCGGGCTCTATCCATAAGCTCGTTCCAGTGAAGCCTGTATGACCGAAACTACGCGTAGGCCAACTCACACCGCAGCTTGGCACAAAAGCCGGATCATGGCTAACTTCCCAGCCTAATCCGCGACCTCGAACCGGATGCCTTGTAGCTTCGTGCATTAGCCATGGTGGTAGGATGTCACGACTTTCCGGCGTTAGCCACCATCTCGCATAACGCGTCAGATYATCCGCCGTAGCGAACAACCCCGCACTTCCGGACACTCCGCCAAGCTGGAAACTCTTCTCATCGTGAACTTTCCCTATAATGAAAGATCCATTTACAAATTCCGTAGCAGCTACTCGTTCCATCA
The DNA here is from genome assembly GCF_056398785.1 of Paenibacillus sp. 01T422. Classification (NCBI taxonomy): domain Bacteria; kingdom Bacillati; phylum Bacillota; class Bacilli; order Caryophanales; family Paenibacillaceae; genus Paenibacillus; species Paenibacillus sp. 01T422. Next base: position 14,571 of record NZ_JBFTQB010000061.1, read on the forward strand.
GTTTAGCTTCCGGATTATAAACGGTATCACACATCCCAAGTGGATCAAATACATAC